>JADLBA010000080.1 GCA_020848015.1 Crocinitomicaceae bacterium
GATTTTTAATAAAACAAAAGAAGACCGACGGTGTTTGATCGGAGGGCTGTGAAACAGAGAAGGAATTTCAAAATCTGGTATTAAGTAGGCTTCCGGTATATTTGCAGCCTTCATTGAATATGGAATCTTCTGAACTGCACTCATTAGTTTCTTCGCGCTTGCCTACTGTTTTTGGCGAGTTTCGCATCTCGGCCTATGACAGTGGCCGGCCGGAACTGCCCCACTTATTTCTGACCAATATCAAAACAGGAAGCGAAAACGCAGTTGTCAACGTCCGCATCCACTCCGAATGTATGACCGGCGATGTATTCGGATCTACCCGCTGCGATTGTGGTGAACAACTCGCCGCTTCTATGAAGTATATCGAAGAGCACGGCGGAGTGCTTATCTATTTGCGCCAAGAAGGAAGAGGTATAGGATTGGTAAATAAATTAAAAGCATATAATCTGCAGGATGAAGGTATGGATACTATCCGTGCAAATCATGCACTTGGATTTCATTCGGATGACAGAAAATACAAAATGGCCGTTGCCATCCTTAACTCTGCCGGTATCCGCCGCATCAATTTGCTGACCAATAATCCCGATAAACTCGATGTCTTTCGCGAGACCGAGATCGAAATTGTGGATCGTATTCCGCTGATGATACAACCACGGCCTGAGAACAGACATTATCTCCTGACTAAGAAAGAGGCGATGGGGCATCTATTGCACCAACTTTGATTTCTACTTTTAAAAAAAAAGAGCCACAAAACATTTGCGGCTCTTCTACTCATCAGAGATTACTGATATACTTTTTCTTTGGATACTTTGCGTTGAAGCGCAATTGTTTTTTTGTTGTTGCCCCAGGCTCTATGTGAAGTTTCCAAGTCACTTTTCCGGTTTGTGCATCATACGAACCGCCGGAGAGTTCTTCAGTTTCTACCTCTAATTCTCCGTTTTGTGAAATGGGAAGTTGATCATATACTTCTATATCCACTGCTTGCTTTTTTGTATTGGTAACCGTGATTTCGTATGCTTTGGTCGTTTTCTGCTTTCCACCAAAAACGGTTGTCTTACAAAAATCCTTGATCTGCTCCCGTTTAACCTGAATTGCTTTATCGCGTCCAAGCGACAGGGTTAGTGTATCATTCGCCAATGCAGGGTCAATGTATCCCTTGCCGACATAAGTGCCCCGGAAATAGATGTTGCTCTCACCCGGCAATAGAGAATACTGCATCCAGTCTGTTACCTGCGCCCGCAGAAAAGCATCATTGTCCAGCTTAGGAATAGTGACATAAGAATAGTTTGATTTGAGTTTTTCTTCCTGCATCACCACATCGTATGGCTGATTATCGCTCGGTATATCATACGGAATACTAATCTTAAATTCAGTACTGACAGTGTTGTTTTGAATGCTTGTGTAAACAGAAGAAGAGAGATTTTCTTTTTCAGTACCTGTGGTCATGTACCCATAACTTGAATCCTCAGCGATAGCAGCCATAGGGATATCTCCTCTGCTTTTCATCTCACTTTTCTTATATACAGCAACAGGATTGTAAATATTGATATACCACGGGTACAGTTCGGGAACCTGCCCGCCAATCGTCGGATTGCCGGTAGAAATGGTAAGACTTACATTTTCCCAATCTGTTCCGGTGCTTTGATAGACACGTGCACGATAGGCAAAATCAATCGGTGAGTTGATGTCTTCTGCACGCAGATCATATACAGGGAGCCATCCTGCGTTGTGAGCGAGGTACGATACCCGAATTGCTGTTTTCATATCGCGTGGTGACTGAATCGTCACGAGTATTTCACTGGGGTTACTGCTGAGACGGGCGTTTTGTGCGTTTAACTGATTTTGCAGCCGGGCGATCTCCTTGTTCAACTCTTTTTCTTGTTGAGCAATCTCAAGCAGTTTGTACTCCACTTCTTTCATGCGGGAGCGAAAAAAATCAGCCATTTCACCAAGATCATCCGTGATCAGCACCGCATCATTACCCTTAATACTGCGGTTGGCCTGTATCATGGATTTTTCCTCGCTATATACTGTCCGCAGGCTTGTACGCTCCTGTAACCTGAATTGTGCATCTTCAAGGCTATCTTGCAGGGCTTTGATGCGGGGATTGCGCGTCGCATCTACTGCATAATTTACATTGTGGCGCACGGAGAGTATTGTAAAATCGGAATTGCCTTCCACCTGTACCGAATTGGGATCAAGTTCGAGCGGAAGGTCTGTAAGTTTTACCTGATTCTCTCCCGATTTCAGTGTTACATCAGCGGTATGTGTTACCTGCGCCCCACTGAGAAATACAGTGACATCAGTAACTCGTGAATTAATAGTTTTTGCATTCTGCGCATGAACTGATGCAAAGCCTAAGAGCACGATTGCAGAGAAAATGATTTTGTGCATATTCATAGTTGTTTCGTGGGTAAAAGTATCGAATGATTTTCAATGATTGTGCCTTCTGTACAGAACCCTTCCAGCAGCGTTCACTTCTATCAGTTCCTAAAAAGTTAATGAATCCTAATGTCCAGTCAGCAAACCGTTCTCGACTACCCATTGCCGGGAGGCAAATTGTGCTGCAAGGGAAAGATCGTGTGAAGAAAAGAGAATAGCTACGTCTTCTTCCTTCGACAGAGAGCGCAGTAGAACAAAGAGTTCTTCTTTTGCGACATAGTCGAGAAAAGCAGTTGGCTCATCCAATATCATCACCGGTGATTGCTGGGCAAGTGCGCGAGCAATCATTACTTTTTGCATTTCTCCGTCGCTGAGTTCTGATAGTGCTTTTAACGCAAGGTTAGCGATACCAAGCCTTTCAATACATTGATCCGCAATGCGCTCATCTTCTTTGGTGATCCACCCAAACGACCCGGCATGGGGATAACGCCCAAGGCTGACAAGTGTTCGTACATCCATCCCCAACAGAGGAAGGCGTTGTGTCAATACAAGGCTGACCATTTTTGCACGCTCTGCAGGCTTCATTGCAAACAATTCATTTCCCCCAACGAGCACCGATCCTGCTAATGGTTTAAGAATACCTGCCAGCGTTTTTATCAATGTGGTTTTGCCTGTACCATTCCTGCCGATTAGTGCAACCATTTCTCCGGCTTTCAGGCTGGCACTCTCTATGGTAAGTAGTTTCCGTTCGGGATATCCCACATCAAGCCCACTCAATTGCAGCAGCACCGTATTCATATTATTGCTTTTGCCCGCGCACCGCGGATTATGATATAAATGACTACTGGTGCGCCTAACGCCGAAGTGATTGCATTGAGTGGCACTTCCAGCAATCGTGAAAGAAGGTCGCTCCCCAATGCTGTGATGGAGCCAAGCAACAAAACAACCGGAAATAACCGCCGGTGATCAGACTGACGTAAAAGTGCGCGGGAGAGATGCGGCACTGCCAGTCCAATAAAGGCGACCGGCCCGCAAAAGGCAGTAGTTACTCCCGACAACAGTCCGGTAATGAGAATGATCTGCTTGCGAAGACGTTTAACCCGCAATCCCATACTGATAGCGTAATCTTCTCCCAGCAGCAATAGGTTTAACGCTGGGAGAAGGAAAAAAACAAAACCTGTAGCAATAAAAGTGATGGTAACTAAAATAATGATCTCTGCCTGCCGGCTCTCTGCAAATGTCCCCATACCCCAGAGTACAAAATCGCGCAGCGATTCTTTTGATGCCCGGTGCTGTAATATACTTTCAATCGCACCGGCAAAATGTCCGAGCATGATGCCGAAAATCAACAGGCTGACATTATCTTTCAGGCGCTCACTGACTATCAGAAGGAGCAATAATACCAAGAGCGCACCTCCCATTGCACTGAAGGCAATGCCAGCCGTCCCGGCAACAGAATGCAGAAAAAAAGAGTTGGAAGTCGCCATGATTACGAGCGCCACTGCCAGCGATGATCCGCTGGTGATTCCAAGAACCGACGGCCCCGCCAGTGGATTGCGAAAAAGTGTTTGCATAAGCAATCCGCCAACTGACAGCGCTATTCCACCAGCCACCGCAGTTAATGCTCGTGGAATGCGTGACTCGAAAATGATAATGTCCCATCCGGGGTGAACGGAGGGATTGCCCAAGAGAATGGAAAGTGTATCACTTATAGGAATATTGATACTGCCAAAACAGATTTCTGCGGCAAATAGCAATAGAGAGATCAGGATCAACGTGGTGAAGATCCATAAAAAACGCCTGTTTGATGCAAAAATTCCCATTGTAAACACTGCAAACTTCCTCTATTTGGCACAAAGCGAAAAAATTTGCACTAAAATTTCTACAAAATGCCGGTACTTTTTAAAATAAATTCCCAAAACAGCTTGTAAATACTGGTTTAAAGCGCTTTTCTCACGATGAAACAATTTTTAGGAAAGGGGAGGCAAAATATATTTCCCAATAGCCACTGGAATACCGACTTTTGCGCCCCTAAAAGTGTGCTATGAATTTTGATCGCAATACGATTATTGGTTTGCTGTTAATGCTGCTGCTGGGTTTGGGTTTTAGCTGGTACTCTGCACGCAATGCAAAAGAGAATCTGCCGGCTCCCCAAGCAGTTACTTCCACGATTGATTCAGCAGTGGTGTCTCCCGTAGAAGAGAAAGTGCCCCTTTTGCCGGCAAACGATTCGGTATCATCTGATTCAGCTTCTTTAGCTTCCAGAATTGCAATAGAATCGGAAAAATTTGGTGTATTTGCCCCTGCTTCGCGGGGTGAAGAGAAATTAGTGGTGTTGGAAAATGAAAAGATTCGGGCAGAACTTTCCACTAAAGGAGGGCTTTTTTACCGTGTTATACTGAAAGATGGCTATACCCGCTACCGCGACAAAAAGCCCGTCGAATTATGGGATACTGCCGGTGCACGAATGAATCTTGCGTGGGTACTGTCGGGCAAAGGTGAAATGTATTCCGACCAGTTTTATTTCACACCAAGCAGTGACTATGTTGATGCGCGCTCAGGAGTACAGCAGTTGGTGATGAAGCTGAATACTACAGATCCCGCACAATTCGTTGAATTTATTTATTCGCTGACTCCCGATAGCTATTCGGTGGACTGTAAGGTAAACATTGTTGGGCTTGGCAATAAAATGGAGATCGGAAACAAACAAATTAATTTCCATTGGAAGGCCGATGGCCTGCAAAATGAAAAAGGTCTTAGCGCTGAAAGAGGAAAATCCTCTGTTTATTTTTGCCCTGCTGAGGGCGAAAGAGATTACCTGAATGAGGCCAAGAGCGATGAAGAGACTACCGAAGAAAAAACCACCTGGGTCGCCTATAAGCAGAATTACTTCTCTGCAGCAGTGATCGCACGCGACGGTTTTTTACCGCAGTCGAAGTTGAGTGTTAGTGTTCCTGAAGATTCAGCACACACTAAAATATTTGAGTCAACACTTGGGCTTCCGTTAGCAGCAGGGGAAAACACAAGTACCGCGCTAACCTTTTTCTTTGGACCGAATGACTATAAAGTGTTGAAAAGCCTTGATGTGAATGAATTTGACCGGATTATTGATTATGGCTGGAGTATTATTGGCACAGTCAACAGATATCTTATTCGCCCGCTCTTCTGGTTCCTTTCCTCTTTCATAGGTAGTTTTGGACTCATCATTTTGATCGTAACACTGATTATTAAAATGATTCTCTTCCCTGTTACCTGGAAGAACTTTTTAAGCAGTGCTAAAATGCGTGTTTTAAAACCGGAGATTGATGAGATCAACAAAAAATATGAAGGAAAAGATGCGGTTGAAAAACAACAGGCCATTATGGGACTATACCGGCAGACTGGTGTAAACCCGTTTGCAGGATGTATCCCTGTATTGCTTCAAATGCCTATACTGTACGCAATGTTCCGCTTCTTCCCCGCAGAAATTGTATTGCGCGGAAAAAGTTTCTTGTGGGCAGACGACCTCGCTGCTTATGATTCAATATTTCAATTGCCTTCGGGCTGGAATATCCCCTTCTATGGCTCGCACGTCAGTGGATTTACATTACTGATGTGTCTTTCCACTTTTGTATATACCCGCATGAGTATGCAGGCTCAGCCGACCGTTCAGCAGCCTGGTATGCCAAATATGAAAGTGATGATGCATATTTTCACCTTTATGATGTTGTTCTTCTTCAATAATATGCCGTCGGGTCTCAGTCTTTATTATTTCACAGCCAACGTCATTTCGATCGGACAGATGTGGGTGATTAAAGAATACATCATTGACGAGGATGCGATCAGGGCTAAAATTGAGGATAATAAAAAGAAACCGAAAAAGAAAAGCAGTTTTGCACAACGTTTGGAAGAGGTTCAAAAACAACAGCAGAAAAAACTTCAGGGGAGTAAAAGCAAACTGAAGAAATAAGACTTCCTTCAAATGAACACTACAACAAAAAAAACATTTTTATTTTCTCTTTTCCTCGCCGGTATTTTGTTGGGAGCCTGCCACAGGCATACTGCTAAAAATAAAGACATTGCCCAGTCCGAAGCAATTCCATCAACCACAGTTACAGAAATGGAAAATAGGGGAGATGAGGACAGCACCTTTGCCATTTATCGTCGTACCCCCTGTTTCGGTATGTGTCCCAGTTTCGACCTTACTATCTATAAAAGCGGCTATGCTGTTTATGAGGGAAAAAATTTTGTGAATCGTATCGGTTTTTACCGCACGTCATTTTTAATTACCGATCTTGAAAAGATCAAAAGCACCGCAGAAAGGATACACTATTTTGGTCTCAACGATGTATATGATAACGAGCATGTGACCGATTTGCCATCTGTTACCACAGGCGTATGGGAAGATGGAAAGTTGAAAACAGTGAGAGCGAGGTATCATGCACCTGTTGAGTTGAAAGCTTTGTACGAAGTGCTGGATACTATGATGGATAAAGCGCAGTGGACACAGATGGAAACGGAACCCCGCAAACAATAAACAAGTTTACCTTTTTATATTCTGTATTTAATAAAAACAAATCCAATGATAAAAAAAGCAATTGTCTTTATCGGCCTTGCTGTGATGCTGATTCCACAGGTAGTTATTGCTAACGAGGGAATGTGGCTGGTAAGCCTTCTGAATCGCATCAATGAGGCCGAAATGAAAAACCTCGGACTGAATCTCACCGCTGAGGAGATATACAGCATTAACAATGCATCGCTGAAAGATGCGGTTGTAAGACTGAACGGTGGATCATGCACCGGAGAGGTGGTGAGTGGCAGCGGACTTATCTTCACTAACCATCATTGTGCATACGATGCGATACAGTCTCTATCCACTGTGCAGAATGATATGCTCACAAACGGTTTTTGTGCGAAAAGTTTTGCCGAAGAACTCCCAATCCCCGGCTTTGAAATTTCATTCCTTGTGAGGATAGAAGACGTTACAAAAAAAGTACTCGAAGGTATTACGGAAGGAATGTCTGAAGCAGATCGCAACCTTGCGATTCGCACTGTTACCCGCAAACTTGAAAAAGAAGCGGCAGAAGGCAGTTCTTATGAGACTGAAGTGAAATCTTTCTATTTCGGAAACGAATACTATCTCTTTGTTTATGATACTTTCAGGGACATCCGCCTGGTAGGCAATCCGCCGGAGAGCGTAGGGAAATACGGCGGGGATACCGATAATTGGATGTGGCCCCGCCACACCGGCGACTTCTCTATGCTCCGCATCTATGCTGATAAAGATAACCATGCGGCTGATTATGCAGAAACGAATGTTCCCTACAGACCAAAGCATTTTTTACCGGTCAATATCAATGGTGTTGAGGAAGGCGATTTTGCCATGATTATGGGATATCCGGGAAGCACCGACCGCTACCTCGCTTCTTGGGGAGTAAAGCAGGCTCTTGAAATATCGAACCCATCTGTTGTTGAGATTCGGGATGTGAAGTTGAAAACAATGAAGAACCACATGGATGCAGACCCTGCTGTCAGGCTTAAGTACGCTGCTAAATACGCGCAAACAGCTAACTACTGGAAATATTTTATCGGGCAGGATAAAGGTCTATTACGCCTCGATGTGCAGGGTAAAAAAGAAAAAGAGGAGGCTGACTTTACAAAATGGGTGAATGCCGGTGATGCAGCCCGCAAGGAGAAATACGGTGATGCGTTAAAGATGATAAAGGAATACTATGATGCTACTGATCGAACAGCAAAAGGAAATACCTACGTAATAGAAGCAGGTCTTACAGGAGCTGATCTTCCCCTTTTCGGATGGCGTTTTGTCCGTACCTACGAAGCGGCGATGAATGAAAAGGATCCTGCTGCCCAGAAAGAATTGCTCGAGGGATTCAAAGAGCAGGCAGAGGAATTCTACCGCGATTTTGATCTTGCTACTGAAACGGATGTGTTCATACAACTCACAAAGCTCTACCGGTCAAAAATTTCTGCAGATCAACTCCCCTCTTGGATTAAACTGATCGACTCAAAATACAAAGGAAACGTGGAAAATTTTGCAAAAAAAATGTACACCTCCTCTTTCCTTGCGGACAAAAATAAGCTGTACGCTTTTATAGAAAAGCCCAATCAAAAGCTCTTCGATAAAGATATGGTAGTAATGGTGGCAAAAAGTTCCATCGAATACTACCGTAGCACCTTTGCCAATCCGGCTCAGGCCAGCTACGACAAAGGATATCGCTTGTATGTTGCCGGTATTCGCGAAATGAATCCGAAAAAGCAATATGCACCAGATGCGAACAGCACTATGCGCCTGACTTACGGCACGATCAAAAATTATCAGGCTGCTGATGCCGTGCATTATGATTATTATACTACCGCTAAAGGGATCATGGAAAAGCGCGACAATTCAAATCCTGAATTTGTCGTACCAGATAAGCTTGCGGACCTCATCAACAGAAAAGACTTTGGCAGATACGCAAATGAAAAAGGAGAATTAGTGGTATGCTTTATTAGCGACCTCGACATCACAGGTGGTAATAGCGGAAGTCCTGTGATAGATGGAAATGGCAACCTCATTGGTTTAGCCTTTGATGGCAATTGGGAAGCGATGAGTGGAGATATTGCATACGAACCGGAGCTACAGAGAACCATTTCGGTGGACATTCGCTATGTGATGTTTATCATAGATAAGTTGATGGGAGGAAAGAATATTGTTGATGAAGTAAAATTTGCAGACCCGGCTTCACCAAAGAAGAGAGCGAATGTACACTCCGACGCAAGAGCCATTCCAGGTACTGCTCATAGTCCCGCAGTTCCGCTTCCTGTTCCTGGAACCACACCCGATAAGCCGGCAATTAAACACTCCTCCGGAACACCGGTAAAAACGAAATAACCAAAGAAAGACCACCAGACTACAGTGGTCTTTTTGATAAAAAGAAAGTAACAGCCTTCTAAAGATTATTCAATAGATCTTCTATTATATAATTTGAGCTAATTCCTTTCCGGACAAACCAGCGGTTGTATGATATTGATGTCGTCCTTACTTCCTGTTAATGTGGTACGAATAGCCGGTCGGCACAGGGCTTGGCGATGGGGTACTCTCGATATCCACTATTATGAATTTTCCAGTAACCAGGGGAAGCATGGAGTCTATGCACGGCTCAAAGGAAAGCCGAAACTGATCTTCCTCCATGGTTATGGTGGATCCGCCTTAGTACAATGGTTTGATGTAGCAAAGATCATGATAGAAGATTATGATGTCATTATTCCGGATCTTCTGTGTAGCGGTGGAAGCGAAATAAGTGATGGAGATTATTCAATAGAATCTCAGGTACGTCATCTGAAATTTATCCTTGAACAATTAAATGTAGAGGAGAAGGTGATGCTCTGCGGCAATTCTTATGGCGGAGTGGTGGCTGCATTTTTTGCTGATCAATATCCCGATATGGTAAGCAGGTTGGTATTATACGATGCGCCGCTGACCCACTATTCAATCGCCTATGCAGACGAGGTGGCCCGATCGCGTGGAATGAAAGGCATCCGCGAGTTGCTGTCGCCCGTTGGGCCTAATGAAATGAAAATCGGACTTGGTATTATCTATCACAAGGTACCTTATTTCCCTGATTTCGTTTATAGACAGATGTTTGAAGTTCCCATGACCGGTATTCGTGACGAACAATTAAAATTGCTCGACTATGTGATTGCACATGAAGATTATTACCGGAGCCGGAAATTCTCTTTTCATTGCCCTGTTTATTTGATTTGGGGTGAGTTTGATGCCCTGGTTCCTCTTTCAACTGCATACGGAATTATGAAAGACCATAACATTCCGGAGAATCATCTGGTAATTATTCCAAATGCAGCACATGCTGCCAATATGGAATATCCCCGCCTCTTTGTGAAAATTATAAGAGAAATGATCGGAAAATAATCGTATGGAAGAAAGCAATTTCCTCTAACTTGCCCTGAGAAGCAGAGTTTTTCATAAAAAAAATCCCGCCTTTGTTCAATCAGGCGGGAGATTTTTTTACCGAAAATGTTTTGTTTATGCCTGAACTGTGTTCATCGTATCCAGCACATTCATCACCTCTTTCACTGCTTTGGCAGAATTGTTCAGCAGGGTCATTTCATCCGCATTCAGTTTGAGTTCGATGATTTCTTCTACCCCATTGATGCCAAGTTTTACAGGTACACCGAGGTAGATATCTTTCAGTCCGTATTCACCGTTCAGCCAGACACAACAGGGGAAAATGCGCTTCTGATCGCGTACAACTGCTTCAACCATTTGCGCGGCAGCAGCGCCAGGCGCATACCAAGCAGAGGTTCCAAGCAGGTTTACAATCTCGCCGCCGCCACTCTTGGTGCGGTTTACAATAGAGGTCAGAGTTTCTGTATCAATTAGCTCAGTAACCGGAATACCGCCAACAGTAGTGTAGCGGGGCAACGGCACCATTGTGTCGCCGTGGCCGCCCATGAGCACCGCTTGAATATCTTTCGGAGAACAGTTGAGCGCATCGGCGATGAAGGCACGGTAGCGGGCTGTATCAAGGATCCCTGCCATACCAAATACTCTGCGGCTGTCCACTTTTGCCGTCAGGTAGGCACAGTAGGTCATTACGTCGAGAGGATTGCTCACGACTATAATCTTCGCATCAGGCGAATGTTTTATTACATTTTCAGTTACCGATTTTACAATACCGGCGTTGGTGGCGATAAGATCATCGCGGCTCATCCCCGGCTTGCGAGGAAGTCCGCTGGTGATTACCACCACTTCCGATCCGGCGGTTCGGCTGTAATCATCGGTAACACCGATGGTTCGTGTATCATAAAGATTGATCGGAGAACTCTGGAAGATGTCAAGTGCCTTGCCCTCGGCAAATCCAGGCTTGATATCCACCAGTACTACTTCATTCGCAATTTCTCGGTGTGCAAGCACATCTGCACAGGTAGCACCCACGTTTCCTGCGCCAACTACTGTTACTTTCATGATTGATTATTAATATTGAAAAATATGTTGTTTAAAAGCTATATTCATAGTGAAAAGAAATTCCAGAGCACAAACATATTGAAAGTAACTATGCTATAACCCGCCTCTTGTAAACAAAATGCCAAAAAACTTAAATTCATCGAGAACAAACTTTTCAAATTTATCTATAATAATAATGTGGGCTGCCGATAGGGAAATTTAACCCTGTTCCACAGCAATATCGCTGATAATTTCAAAACGATTTTGACCGGTTAGATGTTTGAAAAAAAGCAACTTTGCTCACTATTTTACTTAGAACAAAGAAAAATGAAAGTAAAAGAACCATTGTTTGATAACATAAGTCCTGATACCGAATATAAGATTATATCACCGATTGTCTGACCACCCTCAAGAAAATTGAAGACAGCAAATTTGATCTGATTTTGGTATCACCGCCCTACAGTATTGGAAAATCTTATGAGACAAAGACAAGTGTTGAAAAATACCTCGAATCACAGGAAGAAATCATTGCAGAAAATGAGTAGTGAAGTAGCTTATTTTGAAGGCGAAGTTTATAAAAGGCATGGGGGCAATAATCCACCGGTGCCACTTTTGATTTAATGGATCGAATGGTAGTGGACAGAAGGGAAATCAAACGGTAGCTTGTATTATATCTACCGGATGTGAAGATTCTTGGAAATATTTTCGATATCAAGACAGTGATTTTTTCAATGAATAGTTGTGCAGAAATGTTCTGCCTTTTATCATATCCTTTCCTTTTCCACCACTTTAAAGGATATTTCCCCGACTTTCTATGTGCAGAGAGTGTTCACAAAAGGATGGTTGATGACAGGTAAAAGAGTGCCTTCCCAGTATAATTTCACAGGCACAATATTTGACCGCTGGGGGCTGTTGAGTTGATATTCCAAATACTATGATCCGATTGCTTTTTGTGTTAGCTTTCTGCTTGGTTTCTTCTTTTGGTTTTTCGCAAAAACCAGGGATCGTTTTTCCCGAGGGTGAAGCGGGAAAAGATTATAACAGAATTGATGCAAAAGGAAAAAAGCAGGGGCTTTGGATTCGCGTTTTTCAGAAAAGCCCCAAAGTGCTGTATTACCGGGGGCAGTTTGTCAACAGTATTCCGCAGGGAAAATTTGAATTTTATTATGAAACCGGTGATCTGAAGTCTATCATCAATCATGTACAGGATTCAACGATCAATGATGTTACCTTTTTCCATCCCGATGGAAAAACAGTGATGAGTCAGGGACGTTATGTTGGGAAGATCATAGACAAAAAATTTTTCCGCCAGAAGCAAGGTTCCTGGAAATTTTACGATGCCGGTGGTACATTGAGAAGCGAAGAGAACTACAAGGATGATCTGTTGGATGGCACCTGCAAGTATTATTATGAAAACGGTAAATTGGTTTCGGTTGTTCAGTATATATCCGGGGTGAAAAATGGCCCTTTCACCGACTATTTTGATTCGGGAAAAAAGCAATACGAAGGCACTCACCTGAACAATGATTATGATGGGGCATTCAAGGCATGGAATGCCCACGGATCAATAGAGAGGGAAGGTAAGTATGTTAAGGGACACACCGATGGCAACTGGTATTACTACGATGCAAGCGGTGTTCCTGAATATACTATTCTTTATAAAATGGGAACTGAGATCAGACGCAAATACGAGAATGGAACCTATACCCTTTACTACGACGATGGAATACCGAAAAGCGAATATTCATACGATGATGGCAAGCGCAACGGCACTTTTAAAGAATGGTTCGATATCGGAAAATTTGTACAGGTTCCCGGAACAAAAGAAGACCTCGAAATAGGCATTGCCTACCGCGAAAAGCTCGAAGGCACACAAGTCAAAGTAGAAGGAGATTATCTTGACGATCATCTTGAAGGAACAGTTACCTATTATCTCGAAAACGGGCGAATTGAGAAAATTGAGGTATGGGAAGATGGACAACTGAAGGAGACGAAAAAGCCTGAAAAGTAAAGCAGTGAGCAGAAAACTCTTATTTGT
Organism: Crocinitomicaceae bacterium; assembly: GCA_020848015.1. GTDB lineage: Bacteria > Bacteroidota > Bacteroidia > Flavobacteriales_D > Sanyastnellaceae > JADLBA01. The sequence continues at coordinate 13,365 of JADLBA010000080.1, forward strand.
TTGATAAACTATGATTAAATAATCGTGGAAAATCATGCCGATCAGTGGTAGCAGTCTAAAGTCTTTGTTTTGAAAATTCCTTAGTATGTCCTACATTTCCATTTCCATTCTGAAGAAATCCGGATGTGATGAAATATTTCTGTTATTGCTGCCTTCTATTTCTGGTGACATTGGTAAAAGTCTCATCAGCTCAGGTTGCACCGGGAAAATACCGGGTGCGTTTTTCTGACAAATCCTCCACGCCATATTCACTAAGTCAGCCGGAGTATTTCCTGTCTTCAAAAACTATTGAACGCCGTCTGCGATTTGGTCTGGGATTCGACTCGCTTGATATGCCTATTGACCCATCATATATACAGCAGGTGCTGGAGTTGGGCAACTGCACCCTGCACAACAAAAGCAAATGGTTCAATACCGTTACCATTGAGGTAACAGATACTTCCCTTGCGAATCACTTATTGGCGCAGTTGCATCAACTTCCTTTTGTTGCTGATGTGAAACAGGTACTAACCTATCCTTCTTCTATTAAACTGGCAGAAGAAAATAAAATGACTATTCTTCCAGATGAAGATGAGAAAGAATCTCTCTCGCTTTTTATGCATTACAAAGACGGAGGAGAATTTTTGTATGGGCCCAGTTTCCGCCAGATCGAGATGATCAACGGCCATTTGCTTCATCAGAATGGATATACCGGTAGAGGTATTGATGTGGCTCTTTTTGACGGTGGGTGGATCTTTGCCGATCTGCTCCCTGCATTCCAGCTAACAAGGAGTGAGGGGCGGATAAAGGAAACCCGTGACTTTGTCAATCCACAATCTCCGGTTGTTTTTGGAGCGAGTTCACATGGAACTTTTGTGCTAAGTCATTTATGCGGTATTATTTCCGACTCACTGATGGGGACTGCACCTGATGCAAATTATTTTTTATTTAGAACAGAAGATGTCGGCAGTGAGTACCCGGTGGAAGAAGACAACTGGGTGGCTGCTGCCGAGTATAGCGATAGCATCGGGATTGATATAATCAACTCGAGTCTGGGTTATTCAGTATTCGACGACACATTGCTCAATTATACTTATGAGGCAATGAATGGTCAGACTACGCATATTTCCATTGCTGCTGATATTGCGGGAAAAAAAGGAATTCTTGTCGTTAATAGTGCAGGAAATAATGGCGACGACGATTGGCATTTTCTCACCGCACCAAGCGATGGAGAGCATGTTTTGTGTGTGGGTGCGGTAGATGCAGAAGGCATTCACGCTCCTTTTTCAGGTTATGGCCCATCGTCAGACGGAAGAGTAAAACCGAATGTAATGGCAATGGGAAAGAGCACTGTTTTTGCCGCATTAGACTCAACCATTGCAACCGGAAGCGGCACCTCTTTCAGTTCTCCGGTGCTTGCTGGTGCTGCTGCTTGCCTGTGGCAGGCATTTCCGTTGTGTTCTAATATGGAGATTTTTCATGCAATTGAACAGAGCGCATCTTTGTACAGTTCTCCGAACGACTCGATGGGATATGGTATTCCGGATTTCTGGAAGGCGTATCATATTCTTGATCAAAAAATAAAAGAGCCGCTGTCTGGAAATGAGATCGCTATCTTCCCGAATCCCGCCAATGAAATATTAAATATCCGATTATTGAATGCGACCTTCGAGCACCTTCGATATGAAGTGACTGACATAACCGGTAAACGAATTATTGCACCGGTAAGTGTGGCTGGAGATGATCTTGGAAGCGTTGTCAACACTATGCTTGACTTGACTTCACTCGCATCGGGGTGGTATGTTTTGCGTGTTGCAGTGAATGGCAATTCATATTCGCTGCCTTTTGAAAAGGTGAGCAGATAAAAGAGAAATATTTTCTCTATTATCGGGATTGATGATCTTGCCTGTTTATACTGCTCCAGCCTTACTGCATCTGCCTAATAGGGGTAAGTAGCATAAACAGTAGAAAAAAAAACAAACACTGCATCATTCGATTGCGGTGTTTGTTTTTTTAGAAAAACGAAGGGTCTTTTAAAAACCAGTTTTTTTACCAGGTGATATTCACCTGCCCGTTGCCGTGCTGGATGCCTTGTTGCATTTGTGTATTTGTGAATACTTTTCCTGAAGAATGATTGAGTGGATCGCAACCTGCATAACCACTGATATAGCTCGATCCACCACCTCCCGCACCGTGAGAGTTTGCGCCTCCACCGTAGTATCCACCACCGCCGCCACCACCGCAGTCGTGATCGCCATTGCCATCGTTTCCTCCCTGTCCTAAGGAGCCGTTTTGTGTACCACCCTGACCACCTGCTGATTGTGAACCTCCGCCGCAGACAGAACTTCCGGCAGGACAGGAACTTCCAACAAGACCTCCTCCGGCACCTCCTGTGCGGCTGGCATCATAGTTTGCATAACATCCACCGCCACCGCCTGCCACCATGATGCGGTCAGCAAGATTATTTCCGGCAAACCGGATATCGGTTCCACCTCCTGCCCCGGCGGGCTGCGAAGATGCTTGACATGCGCCTGAATTTCCACCGCCATTCCATCCGCCTGCGGCCTGTGGATTCGGCCCGGCATTTCCCTGGTATTGACCTTGGCCGCCTACATAGATATAATATGTTTCTCCTGGAGTCACTGCAAGTGTTCCAGTTGTATATCCGCCTTTTCCTGCCTGCATTGCTCCTCCTGTCGAACTACCGCCACCGGAAGCCCCCCAAGCTTCAATAGTAACAGAATAAACACATTCGGGAACAACCCAGGTCTGTGCACTTCCAGTGTAGGTAAAGTTCATTCCTCCAGATCCTCCCTGATTGACATCCATCGTGATGGAATTTGAATTGGCGGGTGAGCCGGTGACACAATTGAGATTGGAGGCCATTACACAGAATAGCTGATCCCCATCAGATAAGTTTGTGGTTACGTAGCTGGAAGATGTCGCCCCCAAAATATCCTGATTATTTTTTTTCCATTGGTAACCTGGAATTAGTCCGCCATTGGTGGGGGTTGCTGTGAAGGTGACAAGATCATCTGAACAAACTGTTCCGCTAGGGTTGACGGAGATGCTGACAGTTGCCGGCAGGTTTTGATTTACAGTTTGAGCAATTGCATTGGACAATGCAGGGGAGCCGGTTACACAAGGCTCATTGGAGGTAATCAGACAGGTTATCATATCGCCATCCGAAGGAGAATTTTCAGTATATGTCGGATTGGTGGCACCGGGAATATCAGAACCATTTTTCTTCCACTGATAGGTGGGGGATATGCCTCCGTGCGTCACAGAAGATGAATAGATAATTGGGGTTCCTGAGCAGACTGATCCTAAAGGATTGGCCGCGATTTCTACTGAAGCTACCGCAGCATTTCCAGCGGTTACTGCCACCCAATTTGGCAATGATGGTGTTCCTGCATTAAAATTCAGCCCCGAACAATCGGTGTTGAAGATGATGAGTCCCGATGCAGGATTTTGAATGGCATCTCGTTGCACAGTAGTCATGCGCGGGGGAAGAAAGCCCTTGTTTGAATAATTCACATCAAGGCCGGCACTGGGATCGGGAGCTGACCCATTTGGATTGATCCCCACTTGTGCAACAAACGAATTTGCAAGAAATGCAAAGAGAGAAACGAATAAAAATTTTTTCATCAGAAATGGTAATTAGGTGTGTAAAGGCGGCCAAAGATAGGAGTTTGTGTTTCATTTTGACTTAAATATTTTCTCCCTTCTTATTAATTAGTTAGACGCGTGTGCAGTACATTTTTTACTTGCCCTTTCATGTAATTGAATATAATAAGGGCGGGCTATATTTTTTTGATAAATTCCTGACAGGGATAATTTTTTTGTCTCGTCCTTCAGTGAACCGAATGATCGTTCTGTTTATATCCTTGTCGGATATATCTGTGCTGATGCACGCACAACTAAAGGTACCTTTTCGAGAACGGTATCTGCCTCTTCAAGTCCCCACGCATCAATATCGTGAAGGCAGTATTGCTTCATCCAGGCGTATGTTTCGGTAATAAGGCTGTCACGGAGATTCAGATCGTTGTCCACCGAAAGGTATTTGTCTAAAATCACAAACTTAAAGTCGGGATTCTCATTGTACCGGAGATAGGGATGGGGTTTTTTGCTGAGATCGAATTCATTTCTTTTTACCATATCATCAACGATAAAGCGAAAGAGATTATTGACACGTGGCTGAATCCGGAATCCAAGCCGGATATTCACCTTTATGATCAGGTCGTTTACCAGTTCATTTACTTCATAATCACAACTATATGGTTCGGAGGTTCTGTCAATGTGAACAAACCAATACACGTCTGCACGTTTCGGGATTTTTGCAAGGATACTGTCAATGATCTTCAACTCTACCTGGTGTGATAAATCCGCCTTTGTAAGATATACAAGGTGAGAGGCATACTTAGGAACCACATTATCATTGCTGAGTAGTTTGATTTGAGGAAGATAATCGTCGAACTTCACAAACTTCAGGAAGGAGTTGCTGAGTCTCCTGTACATAAAGGTGATCCACATCACATGAAGAATGAGTACGTAGATGATTACCATCATCCAGGCCTCTTTGAGTTTTACAATATTCGCAACAAAGAATCCACTTTCAACAGTGAGGAAGAGGAGCACAATTGAAAAAACTAATAGCCGGGGCCATCGGCGCTTATACCTGAGATAGAAGGTCAGCAGAACGGTGGTCATAATCATTGTTACCGCAATAAAAAATCCATACGCGGCCTCCATATTTGAACTCTCGCGAAATACCAATACAACAAAGAGACAACCTGCCCACAACAGCCAATTGACGCTGGGGATATATAACTGTCCTTTCAATTCCGTAGGGTATTGTATTGCGATGCGCGGCCAGAAGTTGAGGTTTACCGCCTCACTGATAAGAGTGAATGAACCGCTGATAAGTGCCTGGCTGGCGATAAAGGCGGCCAGGGTCGCAATCACTATTCCTGGTATCAGCCACCAGGAAGGCATGATAGCATAAAATGGATTTTGGTTATTCAATGCGCCATGATCCATTACCCAGCCCGCCTGCCCCATATAATTGACAACGAGTGCTGTTTTTACAAAGATCCAGCTCATGCGAATATTTTCTTTCCCGCAGTGGCCAAGGTCTGAATAGAGAGCTTCTGCACCGGTGGTGCAAAGAAAAATTGCCCCCAGAAGCCAGAATCCTTTGGGATACATTGTTAATAGTTCAACGGCATATACAGGATTCAGCGACTTTAATACCCCCGGATGCTGGATGATGCCACCCACTCCAAGTACAAGCAGCATAGTAAACCAAACAAGCATAATTGGGCCAAAAGCAGCTCCCACCATCCGGGTACCGAAACGTTGAAAAAAGAAAAGTAACGAGATAATTCCAATGACAATTCCCATTGACAAATTATTGCCAGGTGTTATATATTCTTCAAGTCCTTGCACGCCACTGAGCCCCTCAACTGCCGATGAAACCGAGATGGGGGGGGTGATCATCCCGTCACAGAGCAGTGTTGCAGCGCCGATCATTGCCGGCCAGAAAAGCCATTTTCTTTTTTTCTGCACTAAGGCAAAAAGTGAAAAAATTCCACCCTCTCCTTTGTTATCCGCTCTAAGGGTGAGAATGATGTACTTGAAAGTAGTTTGAATAGTCAGCGTCCAAAAAATACAAGATACACCACCATAAACAAGCAGTTCAGTAACTTCACGATCGCCTACAATTGCTTTTAGTACATAAAGGGGAGATGTTCCAATATCACCATAGATAATACCTATTGTAACCAACATTCCGGCGAGCGATAGTCGGTGCCCCTTTTCAGACATACAAAAAAAATTTAAGCAGAGACAAAGGTAGAGGGCTTTTCATTTATGCAGGACTGGGTAAATGGATAAATTTCGTGAAGAAATGGAAACGGGATTATCTTTAGGGTATGAAACACATTATTCTTATTTCCTGTATTGTCAGTGCGGTAATACTTGCACAATGC
>JADLBA010000081.1 GCA_020848015.1 Crocinitomicaceae bacterium
CCCCGGAATGGAATAGCCAGATTCATTGATAAACCATCGTTTGCCGCAGCCGGTTCATATACCGATTTTCATTAAATTAGAGCCCGAATAACCGGCTCCTTAACCATAGCCCTCCCCGACTCCATTAAAGATAGAGGCAGGGGAAAGTTACAGTGGCAATACTGAAATTATACCGGATTCATTTTTGTGATCAATAAAAATTATTTAATGACTTTATTTTTAAAAAAATAAGTATAGAAAAATGAAAGAATTTAACGCTGATGAAGAGTTGAGTTTCCTTAATCGCGTTGTAAAGGACTACGCAGACCTATCACCTTACAGCAAAATAAAAAAGGAGATCATTTTAAAAAATATCACTGACCGCATTAAGAATAAAGAGGGAAATGCACTGCAATTTGGATGCGCCAATGGATTGGAGACCTCCCTTCTCGCTGTGTCGGTTGGACAGTTAGATCTCGTGGACGGATCATCAGAATTTATTGAAAAAGTAAGAGCAGAAAATACTCTACCAAATGTCCACTTCTTTTTTTCTCTCTTCGAGGATTTTAATTTTGAAACAGTAAAAAAGAAATATGATTATATCACGTGCAATTATGTCCTTGAACACGTGTATGACTCATCTCTTATTCTTCAAAATATGCATAGCCTCATGCACAAGAACAGTCTCCTTTTCATTACCGTACCAAACTCTAACGCGCTTTCAAGAAAAATTGCTCTTGAAATGGGATTGCTTGAATCACTTGAGGCTCTCACGGAGAATGATCACAAACATGGCCACCGGAGAACTTATACAATGGATTCTATCAGTGCTGAAGCGGAAAATGCCGGTTTTGAAATTGTGGAGAAAGAAGGCATCATTTTGAAAATACTCGCAGACTTTCAACTCAATAAATTGCTAAAGGAAGGCACACTGACCGAAAAACATATCCAGGCACTTAACAGAATGGCCCAACATGAAAATTTCTCTCCTCTCGCCGACTCTGCATTTTTGGTATTAAAAGCGAAGCACAATCAATGAGTAGTAAATGGCAGGCAAGCCAAAATTCGCCACCGATGGTGAGCGTTGTAGTTCCTGCATACAACCATGAAAAATACGTAGCTGAATGTCTGGAAAATATTTTAGCTCAAAAAACAAATTTTAACTTTGAAATAATTATTGGTGAAGACGACAGTAATGATAATACCCGGAAAATCTGTATGGATTATTCCGCCCGCTTTCCTGAAAAAATAGTATTGAGACTCCAGGATAGAAAAAATGTGATTTACATAAATGGTATGCCAACAGGGCGGTATAACCTGATGGATTGTATGGCCAATGCCAAAGGAAAATATGTAGCCTTCTGTGAAGGTGATGATTACTGGTGTGATACCTCCAAACTGCAAAAACAGTATGATTTTCTTGAAAATAACCCCGGTTTTGCAGGATCCTTCCACGATACATGGGTAGAATACCCAGACAAAAAAAAGGAGAAACATCTGTTCAGGGAAAACCTCCCTCTTGTAATCACAGCAAAAGATACCATTGCGAAAATCGCCCCATTTCATACCTCGTCTTTTTTCTTTAAAAAAGAAACCCTGCCAATGCCTCCTTTCATAAAAGAAATTGTCAGCGGTGATCTCGCTTATTTTTCCATCGTTTCATCGTATGGAGACCTTGGGAAAGTGAATGGCATTATGAGCGTTTACCGAAAACACACCGCAGGCATCTCTTCAAGTGTTGGAGTAACGAGTAATTATCACCGTCAGAGGATCACTCTGATCAATTATCTCAATGAATTTCACGGATTCAGATTTCAGGAAAAAACAAATGAGGTACTGGCGCATCACCAGAGAAATATTGATGGTGTTACTACTATAAAACCCAAAAGAAGTGCTGTCAAAAATATATTTTCGCGCTTAAAGAGTATTTTTTTTCATGAAAAAAGATAACTTTATTGATATAACAATGGATGTCGAGCACCTCGATATCTACCCGATGAGGATGAATATAAGGAATGCAATCATCTCATCTCTTCCTCTTTTTTCAGGGAAAATGCTCGATATAGGATGTGGAAAGATGCCCTACAAAAACTATATTCTCAGCCACTCAAAGGTTACTGATTATACTGGACTTGATATAGAAAGTGCACTAGTGTATGATAACAATATAAAGCCCGATTTTACTTGGAATGGAATCAATATGCCATTTGAGGAAAACAGTTTTGAATGTGCTTTCGGAACTGAAGTGCTCGAACACTGTCCACAACCTGAAGTGATATTGAAAGAAGTATTCAGGGTAATCAAACCCGGAGGGGTTTTCTTTTTCACGGTGCCTTTTTTATGGAACCTGCACGAAGTGCCTCACGATGAATATCGTTATACGCCATTTTCACTCGAAAGACATCTCGCTAACAGTGGATTTTCAAAAATTAAAATCACCGGCTACGGTGGATGGAATGCCAGTCTTGCTACGATGCTCGGACTTTGGGTAAGACGAAGTGGTCTTTCGGAAAGAAAAAAAAATGGACTGGGAAGACTGATCAAACCCATAATGAACTACCTGCTTAAAAGAGACCGACCGGTTACCTCTTTTAAAAACAGGCAAATGATCCCTGGTTTCTATGGAATTGCTTACAAACCGTAAAAGGAAAAACTTGTGAAATGATTTCTCTCCCCAATATAGCGATTGTTACTACCACTAATGACGGTGTATCAGACACTTTCATAAAGGCTCACCTTGAAAGGCTTAAAGGGCAACGGTACGGATTTTACGGATTGCCAATGCCGGTTCGCCCGGTGGATGGAGACAAGACAACTCTGACCGTTCCTAAGTGGAAAAGAATATTGCCTGCATTTCTGTACGACCGCATAAAAAAAACGGTGATCACTCCGGAAAACATTATTGAATTTCATTTTCAGAAAAAAAAGATTGATGTCGTTCTCGCTGAGTACGGACCCACAGGTGCTAAACTCTTACCTGTCTGCCGCAAGTTGGGAATCCCACTCATTGTGCATTTTCACGGCCACGATGCTACAAGAGAATCAATAATAAAAGCATTTGCAGAAAAATATCACGAAATGTTCCGCTACGCAGCCTCCATCATCAGTGTTTCCAACGCAATGACGAGCCAACTTGTGGCTCTCGGAGCTCCGATAGAGAAAGTTATATATAATCCCTACGGTCCCAACGAACGTTTTCTTAAGTTACATCCTCCATTCATTCAAGATGGCTATTTTCTTTTCGTTGGACGCTTCGTCGAAAAAAAAGCACCTCAATTAACTTTGTTGGCATTCCAAAAAGTTCTCAGCCAATTTCCCCAAGCCCGTCTTGTGATGATTGGTGATGGTCCTCTTTTGCCAATATGCCGTCAATTGGCAAAGGCGCTGGGGATTAATAACGTCGAATTTATGGGAACAATGAAGCCCTTAGAAATAGCCCCTTTTTTTGAAAATGCCTTTTGCTATGTTCAGCACTCTGTAATTGCTTCAGATGGTGATTCAGAAGGTACCCCTGTTTCTATCCTCGAGGCGGGCGCTGCCTCATTGCCTATTATTGCTACCCGCCATGCAGGAATTCCGGAAGCCGTGCTTCATAATCAAACTGGTTACCTTGTTGAAGAAGGAGATGTCAGCGGAATGGCGGACTATATGAAAACCCTGTATGCTGATAGAGACCTTTGCAGGCAATTAGGTGAAAATGCTCGTCGCCATATTACTAAAAATTACTCAATAGAAAGGCACCTCGGCATTCTTGATACAGAAATCAATAAGGCACTGAATAACCGCTGATCAAAACCCGAAAGTTGTGATCTCGTTCGATAAATCCATATCCGTTATTATTCCGGTCTATAACGCTGCTGGGTACCTGAAAAAGGCCGTTGAATCTGCTCTCGCTCAAAACGAAACCGGTGAGGTTATTTTGGTGGAAGACGGAAGCACCGACAACTCATTGGAGGTATGTCAAAAACTTGCAGATGAACATTCACAAGTAAAACTTTACACGCATCATGGAAATGCCAATAAGGGCGCAGGTGCATCACGGAATATCGGACTCAGTAAGGCGCTCTTCCCGTTGATCGCATTTCTCGACTCAGACGATTACTTTCTCCCCGATCGTTTCAGCGCAGAAAAAAAAATTTTTTCCACTAACCCTTCTGCTGATGGTGTATATAATGCTATCGGTATTCATTACTATGATAAAGAAGCGCAAAATTTTTTTCAAAAAACCCTTGCCGAATTTGAGCTTACTACTGTTGACACATCCCTGCCTCCGGCTGAACTCATATATACATTATTAGGCATCACCCGGCATGGCCATTTCAGCCTCGATGGATTGACCATAAAAAAAAAGGTGCTCGATGATATTGCATTGCTTTTTAACGAAGACCTGAGGCTTCATCAGGATACCGACTTTATAATAAAACTTTCCTACCTCGCACGTTTATTTGCGGGTACCATCGATGTTCCGGTCACCAATCGCGGAATCCATACTTCCAACAGAATCACGGCAGTTCCGGATAATACTATAAGGCTTAAAAACAGATCCCTGATGTGGCAGAGCCTTTTTATATGGGCGAAAAAAATAGAAATGAAAGACGACCTCGCCTTTTCAGAAATCATACTTCAACATTATTCCCATGAGATAACGCAAAGAAAGGGATGGAAAAAATGGGCTGTATGGATATCCCTACTCTCAAGTGACAAACGTGTTTTTTTTAATGATCGTTATTTTCGAGTCTATCAATCTTTCCTTTTTAAAAGCGGCTTTTCTCAAAAAATCATTCATAAAATAAAACAACTCAATGGGTCAGAGAGAAAATGAGGTACTCATTTCGGTAGTTATTCCAATCCACAACCGCAGTGAGGAGTTGAGTCGTGCAATCACCTCGGTCTTAAAGCAAACCGAACAGTCATTCGAGGTACTCATATTAGACGATGCATCAACGGAAGACCTCAACCTTGTAATTACTTCTTTCAACGACAGCAGAATCAAGCTCATCAGAAACGATGTAAAGACCAATTCCGCCGTAATGAGGAATATTGGTATCCGTAATGCTTCAGGACAGTTTATTGCCTTCCTCGATAGTGATGATGAGTGGTTCCCAGATCATCTCTCGTCCAAAATAGCACTCTTGTTGAAAGAAAACGCAGACGGGGTTTACGGTAGTTCGTTTATTTGCGACGGAGAAAATAGTATTTATACACCAATTCTTCCAATGCGACTGGGGCAGCATCCTGCCGATTATATTCTGAGCGGTGGCGCTATCCCAACTCCCACCTGGTTTGTCAAACGAAGTTGTGCTTCTGAAATAATGTTCGACGAAAGTCTGACCCGCCACCAGGATTATGATTTTTTTATACGGTTTACCCAAAAATTCAAATGGGAGGCATCGCGCCACCCTTCTGTTATTGTCAACTGGATAAAAGGCACACCAAGAATAAGGGATTTTAAAAGCGGAGTTATCTTTATTCAGCGTTATTTTAAATATATTTCTCCAAAAGCCTATTTCAGGTATCATTTCACTTACCTAAAATATCTTGAACAATCTGATAAAAAGGAACTGGAAGATTATTATAAAAAGGAATGCCTGAGATATATCCACCATATTTCCTTTCTTGATTATTGTTCCATTTCAGGAAATAAAAGATCTATACTAATAAACTGGATAATGTTTTCTTTCCTTCTGCTATGGAGAAAGTTCAAAAAAATGCCACCACCTGTACTTCCTTCCTGATTCCTCTCCTCAACTAAGATTCAGTTTTCCTGACTTGTTCGCCATCAAATCAATGCAGCGACATATCTGCTAATTATTGCTTTTGGTGTTTTACTATGCAAAAGATACCTCACTAAGGATTGTTATAGTGATGAATACCTCACACAAAATCTGACAAGTCAGGAAGCACTTGCGACCCGGAACATCTTCTCAAAGAAAGGGGCTGTCCCGGTGAGAGACAGCCCCTTTTAATAAATTTATTTCTTCCGGTTTATCTGTTCACAAGCATTCTGCCTGTTTCAGAATGTGAACCGTTGATCATTTGGTACATATAGATTCCAGATGCAAGGTTGCCTGCATCGAATGTCAATGTGTACTTCTTGCCCGCTTCTGTACGGGTGCTCATCATTGATGATACACGTGTTCCGGACAGATCGAACAGATCAAGTGTGACACGACCTGTTTCAACAGCAGTCACAGTGAAGGTAGTCAAATCAGCAGTTGGGTTCGGTTGAACAGTAACATTCGGCATCAAACGTTCAGGACGAACAGAAGATACCTGCGGTGCCCAGGGACCTTCTCCGTCGCCCTCATCAGTGATGGTGATGGTCTGACAGTACTGGGTCACATTGCCTGAGCAATCAATCGCTGTCCAGCAGCGGTTGATGCTGTAATCTGCGCAG
>JADLBA010000082.1 GCA_020848015.1 Crocinitomicaceae bacterium
CCGGCTTTACAATTTTCCCACAAGAGGTCAGTGTTTTCTATCCGACTGTCCACATTATCAGCACAGTTCCGGGAAAGAATGAATGCCTTTTCACCACAAGTGATGGTGCGGTTTATCACGAGTGCGAATTTTATCATACCTGGGAAGAAGCTGGTACACAACAGATCATTCAATATGTAACCAACGAGTTTGGATGCAGGGCAGATGCGGAAGGAAAGGTGCTCATTACCGGTTTCCTTTTTTACGCGCCGAATAGTTTTACTCCAGACAATGATGGCATCAACGATGTATGGTTGCCGGTTGCCGCAGGGGTCACCGAGTACTCACTTACGATTTATAACCGCTGGGGCGAAGCCATTTTTCATACAGATGATCACAAAAAGCCTTGGATCGGAGAAACCGGAGAAGGAGTCTATTTCGTTCCCGATGGAGTTTACAATTATCAGGTTCGTCTTAGAGACCTGGAACATTTGCCACACTATTTCAGTGGTCATATCACCCTCGTCAGGTGAGGCTTTTTGATCTACCTTTGCGCCCTTCTTGATAAATCTATGTTTGAAAATTTAACCGACAAATTTGAGCGCGCTTTCAAGGTGTTGAAAGGCCAAGGTCAGATCACTGAGATCAACGTTGCAGAAACATTGAAGGAAGTCCGCCGTGCCTTGTTGGATGCGGATGTCAGCTATAAAACTGCGAAAGAATTTGCCGATAGGGTAAAGGAAAAAGCGCTTGGGCAACAGGTGCTGACAGCGGTCAGTCCCGGACAATTACTTGTGAAGATAACACATGATGAGCTGAAGGCTCTGATGGGAGGGGAACATTCAGATATCCAATATCAGGGCAATCCAGGCATTGTGCTGATGAGCGGATTGCAGGGATCTGGTAAGACCACCTTTTCCGGGAAGTTGGCCAATTATCTCAAAACCAAAAAGGGGAAAAAAGTGCTTCTTGTCGCCTGTGATATATATCGTCCTGCGGCGATTGACCAGTTGCACGTAGTGGGAGAAAGTATCGGCGTAGAGGTTTTCAGCCAGCGGGAAAACAACAACGCTGTAGAAATTGTGACACGTGCAATCGAGTATGCGCGTAATAATGGCTTCAATGTGGTGATAATAGATACGGCGGGTCGTCTTGCTATTGATGAGGAGATGATGACTGAAATTGAGAATGTCCAAAAAGCGGTAAAGCCCACTGAAACGCTCTTTGTTGTTGACGCGATGACCGGACAGGACGCGGTGAATACGGCGAAGACATTCCACGACAGGCTAAATTTTGATGGTGTTGTACTAACCAAACTCGACGGAGATACACGGGGTGGCGCTGCGCTCAGCATCCGCAGCGAGGTGCAGAAACCGATCAAATTTGTGGGTACCGGCGAAAAAATGGATGCACTCGATGTGTTCTACCCCGATCGTATGGCGAGCAGGATACTCGGAATGGGAGACGTGGTTTCGCTGGTAGAGAGGGCACAGGAGCAATTTGATGAGGAGCAGGCATTGCGCCTCGAAAAGCGGATCAAAAAAGATCAGTTCGATTTCAATGACTTTCTTGAGCAGATCGCACAGATCAAAAAAATGGGGAGTGTAAAAGACTTGCTCGGTATGCTGCCGGGGATGGGCAAGATGAAGGATCTTGATATCAATGAAGATGCCTTCAAACACATTGAAGCCATCATCCGTTCGATGACACCGAAAGAACGGAGCAATCCCGGTTTGCTGAACGGTTCGCGCAAGACAAGAATTGCCAATGGCAGTGGAAGAAGTGTGGAAGAGGTCAACCGGCTGCTGAAACAATTCGACCAAACCCGGCAGATGATGAAAATGCTGACCAATAAAAGCCAGATGGCCGGCATGATGAAGCAGGCTAACCAGATGAAAGCAATGCGCAGGTAATTTTTTTATTGGTAGTGTCCTATTTCTGGCATAGATTCCCGAACAGGCATTCGGTGCAGCACGAAGGATTACTAATAAGCATTGTTACCTTCCTAACCTTTTGAGATTCACTCATCGCTTATGTGATAGACAATGACGGGAGTTACAATTTATTTTCTTTTGGAAAAGAAGGTAATAGCCCCCGGTTTCTTTTTTGCATATAACTATTTAGCAATGCATCTTTGGCTGAAGTGAACAGAGACTCAATTATACATCCCCGCACAGCACTTTTTACCCTACTCGCCATTGGAGCACTGTGCTTTCTTCTGATGGCGACCATTCCAAAGGAAGGAGTATCCGTTGGTCATTACCGGGTACATTTTAAAACACTGGGAAGTTTTTTTGAAAAAGATTCGGTCAAAAAATTGGAGGATATAGAGGCATACTTCGCCGCACTCGACAGCCTGAAGGCAGATTCTGTGGTTACCTCATCAGACTCGTTATTGTCAGTCAAAAGAGTTCAGGGCATTACTTCGTTACAGTTTAAAGACTCCAACAGCAGTCCTCTTTTTTCCTTTTTTGAAGATCTCCACAAGGCGAAAGATGAGGGCATTGATATTCATGTATTGCATTATGGTGATTCGCAGATTGAAGGTGATCGTATGACCCGCTACCTACGAGACAAGTGGCAGGAAGACTTTGGCGGGTACGGGCCAGGATTGGTATCTCCTGTTCCGATCACGTCTTCAGCAGCCATCATACAAAATCAAAGCAGCAACTGGAAACGTTATACCGCTTATGGTTTTGACAATGGAAAAGCCTCGCACAATCACTACGGTATAATGGCTGCATTCGGGCGCTTTACGCCGGCAGCAAATGCGACAGAGATCGTTCCGTCAGATACGGCTGAGGCATGGATAGAATTAAAACCATCGTCCCTTGCTGCGCCCCGTTGCAGGCAATTTTCAGAAGCAATACTATATTTCGGTTATCACCAGCAACCGCTGAAGATAGAACTATGGGTTAATGATAGTCTGGTATCGGAAAAAAGATACGTCTCTTCCTCCTCGTTGATTGCAGAACACTGGCCGCTCGGTCGCACTCCTCAATCGCTGCGCTTTGTATTCAGGGGAGCTGACAGCCCAGATGTACAAGGTATTGTGCTGCAAAGTCCGGGAGGTGTGCACGTGGACAATCTCGCACTCAGGGGCAGCAATGGAAATATATTTAAACGCATTGATCCATTGGATATAGACAGGGTTATGAGCGACCTGAATGCATCGCTCATCATTCTTCAATTTGGAGGCAATTCACTGCCATATATAGAAGATAAAAAAGGAGCCGTTGATTACGGGAAATTTTTCAGGGCACAAATACAGCATATAAAAATGATGGTTCCTGATGCGACATTCATTGTGGTGGGGCCTTCCGATATGAGTACAGCGATTGACGGTGAATACCAAACCTGGCCTTTTCTTGAAGATGTGCGGGATGCAATGAAAGAGGCTGCGTTTGCGGAAGATTGTGCCTTCTGGGATATGTATGCAGTAATGGGAGGAAAGAATTCGATGCTCTCATGGGTCAGCAATGATCCGCCGTATGCGGGGCCGGATTATACTCATTTTACTCCGGTAGGTGCCCGCAAAATGGCTGAACTCTTTTACAGGGCGATCAAAACAGAATACGATAACTGGTACAAAGCAAAATATTCAGGAGAAAAAGGTAATGTTTTCATCAAGGTGCCAGGCGGAGCATGAACCACACGAAGTCTTCGTCAACTTTGTAAACAATGCGGTCATGCAGCCTACCTGGCCCACCCTGCCAGAATTCAAAATAGTGTGGAACAATGCGATAACCTCCCCAGTTATCAGGTCGGGGAACCTCACCTCCTTCAAACTTTTTCGAATAAAATTCTACCTTTTCATCGAGCTCATCTCTCGTCCGCAATTCTGAACTCTGCTCGCTCGCCCAAGCGCCAATCTGGCTTTCTCTCGGACGCGACTTGAAATAGGCATCGCTTTCGGCAACACTCACCTTATTTGCCACTCCATAAATGCGCACCTGACGCTCCAACATATTCCAAAAAAAATTAGCGCATACCTTATTGCAGACAGCAAGTTCTTGCCCCTTTTCACTTGAATAATTAGTAAAAAAAACCAAGCCGCTTTTGTCCATTCCTCGCAATAATACAATCCGCGACCGGGGATAGCCGTCGCTGTTGACAGTGGAAAGATTAAACGCATTGTAATCCCTGATCTCTTCCTTTTCTGCATCATTGAGCCAGCTATTGAACTGATCAAATGGATTAATCTTCGCATCTGATTCGAGCAGGATTGCCCGCTGATAATCGCTCCTTATTTTGCGCAAGTCCTTTTCTTCTTCTTGTTTCATTGTTTTTCCTGATTGATTGTATCAAAAATAAGTTCTGGAAACGATCGTAGCTATGACACATATCAGCCCTGCAGGATCGCTTTAGCATAATTGTCCCAGCTCATATTGCGGGTGGCCTCTTTTATGTTTTCTGTTGGCAATGGATGTTCAAGAAACCTAAGCATTTGAGCAGCCATATCATCTATATCACACTGCTTTGCGAGGTATCCATTGAATCCATCGCGGATTGTTTCGGGAAAATGCCCTACGGCAGTCGCCAGTATCGGCAGTCCAAAATTATAACTGAGTGATTCAATACCCGAAGGAGTGGCTGTCAGGTAATACAATATCACGCAATCGCTGCTCTGAAAATATTTATGGACATCCTCGTTCGGAATAAAAGAATTGAATACTACGCATTGCTTTTCAATACCCAGTTCCGCTATCAGATCAAGCGGGCGGTAATCGCGTTCGTCATCACTCTTGCGGAGAAAGATTCTTTTTGCTGTGCTGAATAAAAAGTTTTTAACCCTTGACGACCATTTTTTATTGTCGAGGGTTTGCCAGAATGATTCTCCGCAGATCAACAAAGTCACATCGCTTCGTTGGTCACAAACTTTTCTGAATGCGCGAATTGTGTTGTGCAGTCCTTTGTACTTTCTAATAAATCCAAAAAAAAGAAAAACATTTTCCTTCAGTGCGTTTTGCTGTTTAAATAAATTTTTATCAAACCCCGGATCGGGTTTAAAAAGATCATAGATGGGATGAAAGAGCTTGATAACCGTTGTTTCAGCGGCATCAACAGATCGCTTTCCTGTTTCATCTATAATAAACCTTCGCGAGGGAAATAGCTGTTGGAGTTCTTCTGCTGTTTTGAGAGCATGAACGATATAAGCAGAAGCTCTACCAATACCCCGTTTTGTAAAGTAACGATCAAGAGATGAATTTTCTTTCTGAACGACAAAATGCAGATCGAGCAATACTTCAATACCTCTATGCTTTCTCAATTGTTTTACTATGTACCCAATAGGCAATCCCTGCAGCGCAATACTCCATTGAAAAATAACTTTTTCAGGGTGAAGCGAAATAATATAATTGCTCGTCTCTTTCCAGGTCGAGGGGCTGTTGTAATTAGTAATGTATTTTATTTTTATACCACTTCCTTCGAGCAGATCCGTTTTACTACTTTTATCTACAAACTCGCGAGGGACAATTGCAGGATACTGCTGAGTCCAAGATACGATATGGACATCGGTATTTTCCAGTTTGTCGAGCGCGAGCGCCAGGGAGGTATTATAGTTCTGAATACCTCCTTTGAACCGGGGGCCTGGCCCAAAGCAGACAATCACTCTATTTTTTGCGCACATACTTTGTCCCTGAAAATAATTCCGTCATACTAATTTTTAAAATGTATTTTTCTTAATCGTGTTTATTTTTTTTCAGCCGTCATAGTCATATAGGAAAGTTTTGACCGACAGATTAATAAATCATCCTTACAATTTCAATTAAATAAATTCAAATTTGTTTTTAAGTGAGCTTTTTGAGTGCTGCATTATAAACTCTTTGCATTCCTTCTTCAATGCTGATTTTCGCCTTCCATCCAAGTTTTTGCTCTACAAAACTCATATCGCAGTAGCGGGAATAAACACCCACAGGCTTATCGGTCAGAGGCTTGATTTCAGGGCTATAACCAGCGAAAGAGCAAAAAAGTGAGATGATCTCCCTGAAGGTGGTGAGTTTTCCCATACCAATATTGATCGCTGTTCCATTTTGGATTTTATCCATTGCCAGCAGAATGCAGTCAATCACATCATCAATGTGTACAAAATCCCTTCCCTGGTAGCCACTTCCCCAAACCTCAAACGGGTCTTCTTTTTTTGCAGCACGTGCAGCAATGGCCGGTACCGGATAGCTGAGGTCTTGGTCTTCGCCATATCCGCTGAACGGTCTAATGCAGGTAACTTTCAGTCCATAATATGAAGCGGCAATTTTCGCAAGAAATTCACCTGTCAATTTACTCCACCCGTAGGTCATATCCGGCTCGCCCATTTTTTTAAAATTGATATCGCTTTCTTTTAGGGCAATCGCTGTCTCTTCAGTCTGCAGATCAACAGGGTAAGCTGCCGAAGAGCTTGGATAAAGCAACCG
>JADLBA010000083.1 GCA_020848015.1 Crocinitomicaceae bacterium
ATTTTTACCACCGGAGTAATAATTTGAAACACCCAGTGCAGCGCAATTCAGCTCGGTTTTGACCAGGTCGGATCCTGTAAAATGTTTCCGGCCGTAGCCAGTGGCACAGATACGGCTAATGGTATATTCTTTTTTCAGGGCCTCTACTACATGCCGCACGGAAATCTTGTCCCGGTTCAGGGTTTTGAGTGCAGTTTGAAAAGCAATAACACCTTTTTCGTCAATCACAGTGAATTTGGTATAGGCTGAACCCAAGTCAACCCCTAAAAAATAGTTGTGCTTGCCCAAACTCCCCTTTTTTGAAACTATTTCACTGGCACTCCCTTTCTGGGTAACTGCATTTTTGGCAGATTGTACAGAGGAGGAGAAGTTCTTGTCTGATATTGCTTTTACCATATTGGTAAAAGTTAGATT
Source organism: Crocinitomicaceae bacterium (assembly GCA_020848015.1). Classification (GTDB taxonomy): domain Bacteria; phylum Bacteroidota; class Bacteroidia; order Flavobacteriales_D; family Sanyastnellaceae; genus JADLBA01. The sequence goes on from JADLBA010000083.1 coordinate 415, forward strand.
CAGGGATGTGCGTATGTAGTGTTTTCTTCCGTACTCTACTATCTTTCCGTTTAAAAAATCAATCTCAGTAGGGCGATTATTCAGCAGGTCTACTGCCAGGGAAGGGAAATGATTACCGGCTTTGCTCAGGTATCGAAGGCAGGTTCGGATAAAATTATCTTCAAATTTTATTTTCTCTGCTTCAGCAACTTCAACAGCCTCTTCAATGATCTGTTCTGCAAGCTCCACCGTGTCGGGATTGGTCATCGCTTCCTTAATGGTCATCCTCCCCACTGCGCACAAGGCGCTCAGCGAGGAGTTCAAAATCGTTTTTTCCCAGGTTCTCTTCAGAAGTTCAAAAGACGAGATAGATTTCGTTCCCAGGGATACTTTGTCAAGAAGAGAGCATACCTCATCGGCTTCCGCTTTTCTTGAATCATCTACCGAAGCAAGATAGTTGGGCGGATTGAAAAATGTAACCTGAGTGATATTGGCAGCCGTAAGATTTCCGGCAAAATTTATCACCATCCGGAAAGTGCGGCTTTCTCCGATTACTTGAGCGATCATCTTTTCTACATCGATGCCGTTCATGGCGCAAATAACACCCATTTGTTTATTTCCTAACTTGTCAATATCCTTCATAGCCGAAGGCAGATGGGTGGTCTTCAGACACACTATCAGTATATCAGGATTGAACTTGTCAAATTCAGAAATTGAACTAAAAACATTTTTAAAATTTTCTTTTTTCTTTATCACCCCTTCCAATCCTACGCCATGTGTCTTGATAAGATTTCCTTTTATCTTATCCTGGTCACAGACCGCTACCTCCAGGCCGGCTTCCTGCAAATGAACTGATAAGATCATTCCTACAGGGCCAATGCCGATCACTCCTACTTTATTTATTTTCTTTTCGCTCATATAGTTCAGTGTGCTACTTTCTGGCTTTCCAGTTGCTCAATGAATGTTTCGATCTTGGTAGTGGTCTGTCCCTCGGAATAGAACCTCAGATCGCACAAATCGCCTTCCACTATCAAAACAGGAATTCCATGTTCTTTGTAAAATCTCAATGGTAGTCCGAAACGTGCATTTGAATTATTGAAACAGGTCTTTGCATCGTGAAATATCATTCCGTCAACACGAAACTCATCCACCATATTTTTAAGCAATCTCATTTTTGCATTCTCGCTCCGGTTGATGAATATTTCGGTGTAAGCTTTAGCGGAGGAATCAAATGGATTTTTTTCATCAAAGGCATCAAATATCCAGCTGTTGCAGTAGGTGGATGCTACTACAGCAGAGTTATGCTCAATGAACAGATCAGATAATGTTCTCAGTTTCCCCCAAATGGGCATTCCGTCCCAGTAGATGCGGCTATGCTCTTCTTTTAAGAATCCGACCTTATTTTTTACATTTTCTTTTAGTTCTTTGAGCAGTGAGGTGTAATATTCTTTTGCGATCTGTGTGCCGCGGAGTACCACAATGGGACCCATGTGAATGGTGCCATCAAAAAAACTGATAGGGGAAGGGGAGTTCTTTCCGGTATTGAGCACTTCTTTCCACAGATTGGTGGCTTCCTTGCTCAGACGAAGCGTATCTCTGTATCTGTCAATGTCGAATTTGATACCGCTGGCCTGTTCGCACAGTGGCACCATCGCTTTGAATTGAGCGCTTACATCGGCTACTTCTGCCTCTGTTACTTCATCCACATGGCGTGGAGGAAATATACCTATAGTAGGACAGTTGTATTCTTTTCCGAAATAGGTGAACCAGTCCTGCACTTCTCTGCATTGATTGGTGTTGTATACAATGAGGTCAGGTTTCGGTATTCCATCCAGTCCATAATGTTTTTGTAATGGGCTTTTTTTATGGATATAAGCGCCTATATCGCTGGTGAGGTACGAGCAGACATCTCCTGAGTATCCCAAATTAACAGTGGCAGGAATGAAATCTCCTGCTTGGCGGGTAGCCCCGAGTAATGCTCCGTGATTTTCCGGGAAATAAACTTCGAAACCGAATGAACGCAGTAGTTCAGCAGGCCCCACACTGGTGCACCAGGCGGTCTTTTTAGCCTGTTTGAAACCCGCAAAATAATCCTTCATTACTTTGCGAAGCAATTCGGATGATCTTATCTCGTCCATTTTTAAACTTCAACTGGTTTTCTCGAAATTTTATTTTCCGTGTCGAGCTTGATGACATATACATCTTCACTTATCTTGTTGTTTGCTCCGTACAGATTCTCAATGTGTGCTTTGTAAGCTTCCATGACTTTTTTAGGGGCGATTTTCATAGAAGGAGTAAGGGTGTTTTTTTCAATACTCAGGTCATCATCAATAACCATTGCATATTTTATTTTAGAAAACTTTTGTGCCAAGCCACAGTTCGCGTCATGCAGACATCCTTGCAGGCATTTTCCAAGATCGTTGATGCTGCGAGGGCAAAAGCACCCTTCTTCCGGAGAGATTTCATAATTGGGGTGATCGAGCATTTTTTTGTTCGGGAAAAGAATTGCAACCGGATATTCGCTTCCACCGCCAACCACCATAGCATACATAACATAATGACATTTGGTTTGGATCAATCCCTCCATTTCGGTGGGTACTACCTTTTCGCCATTTGTCAGTTTGAAGATCCTGTCCTTGCGGGAAATAAGTTTTAATCCTGAAGGGGTAATCTCACCCACGTCTCCGGTACAATACCACCCATCATTTGTGAAAATATTTTTATTAGCTTCTTCATTCTTGTAATACCCTTTCATTACGTTCGGGCCTTTCACCTGTATCTCTCCATCTTCTGCAATCCGGACAGTAACCCCAGGTATAGGCTTCCCTACCACTCCGTTTTCGCGTTTAATGTTAGGATCGGTCAGTGTACAGCAAGGAGATGTTTCCGTGAGCCCCCACCCTTCGATAACGGGAATGTCCCTCTTTTCAAACTCATCAGAAATGTTTTTTGGAAGAGGCGCAGCGGCAGTAAAAACAAACTTGAGACCCGAATGAAAAAAAGTTTCTTCGGCCTTGCTATCCGCTTTGGTGAGTTCCACCAGCGACTGATAAACTTTGGGTACGCTGAAGAACAGCGTTGGCTGTACCAGTTCCCAGTTTTCCAGGATCACTTTCGGGTCTTTTCCATACCCGGACTCAAGATACATGGTGGCCCCGGTATACAGAGCAGTAAAGCGTTCGAAAATTCCACCGAAACTATGATGCCAGGGCAGGTAAGAAAGAAATCTGTCGTTCTCGTTGAGATTCCAGATCAGTTCCAGGCCTGCCTGTTGTGAGAGAATGTTTCCATGAGTGAGCTGTACGCACTTAGGAACCCCCATAGTCCCGGATGTATACATGTTCAAACAAATTTCATCCTCCCCGGCATCAAAGTTCAGTGAATTATTTTTGTTGTTATTTGGTTTGAGTAATTCTTCGAATGAATGAAGGTTCTTAAATTGTTTAGTGTTGATTCGGTCAAAAGAAAAAATTTCTTTTAAGGGAATCTCAGGATTGATCCGGCTGAGCTGTAGCTCCCCTGCCACTGCCAGAAACCTTGCATCAGAATGTCTGATCAGCTGTTCCGAAGTTTCGGCATTGAACCAGGCAAAGATCGGTACGCTTATGCCACCCGAGGACATTACAGCAAGTTCCATCTCCAGCATCTCAAGGCGATTGGGAGAGTAGATAACCATCTTTTCACCTTTACAGAACCCGTGTTCTCTCAGATTGGCAGCGATGTTTTGAATATTTTCAAAGAACTTTTCCCAGGTGATTCCACTATACTTCCCGTTAAGTTTTTCGCAGTAAACGGCTCTCTCTGAGAAACGTAGGGAGTTTCGTTCCAGCATCAATGCGATGTTGGGAGTTGTTTTTCCTAATTTTTTATCGGATTCCAGGTATTGCATCAGGCTGCCACTGCTTGTTTCTCCTTTAGTTTAATGTGTCGGAATCCACCCCAAAGAGCAGCGCCAATAGCACCTGCATATCCTGCATCGGGGTGGGTTTTGATCTCGAATTTTTTACCGGTTTCCTGCAGTTGTTCTTCAATAGCCTGGAGCATACCTTTGTTCAATGCCATGCCTCCGGTGAGCACAATGGGTGATTCTCCTTTGAGTGAACTGAGCAGTTTGATGATTCGGTTTGCTATGGAGAGGTGGATACCTTTAATGATGTTCGGTGTGGAAATTCCTCTCGACACCATGTTGATCACGTCTGTTTCGGCCAGTACTGCGCAAATCCCTGATGAAATCTCAGGAGTTGTGGCTGTAAGAGATACATCGCCTACTTCCTCAATAGATAATCCGAGATACCGGGAAATATTTTCTACGAATTGACCAGAGCCAGAGGCGCATTGTCCTGTCATTTTATAATCCTGCACACGTGCTCCTTCGGAGATCTTTACTGCCCGAACATACAACGCACCCATATCTACCACGGTTTTGGCATCGGGGAAAAAGAAACTTGCCCCTTTTGCATGAGTGGTCATCCCGTAAAAATGACCACGCTTGCGTTTTACAAGGTCCCCCTCCCCTGTAGAGGCCAGATAGGCAATATCTTCATATTTCAGGTTGTTCTTTTGAAGCATGGTGTTTATCATCTCATCCGCTACCTGCGTGGGATTTCTTTTCCGAATCTTTTCGGTTTGTTTGTCAACTATCTTCGGTTTATCCGAATAATCGATTAATACCAACTTAATAAAATTGCTCCCTACATCAATGCCGGCTG
>JADLBA010000084.1 GCA_020848015.1 Crocinitomicaceae bacterium
TCAATAGCTCTTGTTTCAACCATGCCGAGTACCTGCAATCCGGAAAATGCTTCTCCTTCAAAACTGATTTTTTCGTTGGTTACAACCTGAGAAAAAAAAGCATGAGCAGCAGAAATATCTCTGAGGTATTCCCGCCCGACAATCATCTTTTCGAACTCATCAAGCACGGTGATCATTTTCGCCAATCCTTCAGTTCCTTGTACATCTTCGGAAATTTTTTCATTCATGAGCAGACAAACTCTTTTAACCGCCGCTATGAATTGGGTGGATGATGCAATCGGCTTCTCAAGCAGGAAACCCAGTGATATCCATTCTGGAAAAAGGTTTACTGCCCCTTCCCAGTCGGATTTTCCGATGAGATTAGTATGATTGCTAATTAAATGATTCTTCAGTTGTATGGAGTAGTTGCCCATGAGGCTCACTATTACCGGCTCTGAAATCACCTCTGCGAAGTCTTCGAAAAAGAAGTGTTCGCCGGTCTTTCTGCAGCCGTTAATATGAAGTCTAAAAGCCGCCATTACGAATTTGAAGGCGGAAGTATGCCTCAGGCTCATACCCAATGCCACATTCACGTCACTTATAGTATCCGGAATACGGCGGATAAGAGGGAAAAGTAATGTTTCGTCTATAACAACCACTACCGATTCGCTCATCTCCTCCGGAGGAAGTGTTTTAAGGTGTTGCGCAACAGAAAGAATTTGTCCGATAGCGGTGGTACATTCGAACACATTAAACTCACAAGAGTTAGAAGAAAGGAGATCATACAGACCAATCGCTTCTTTTTTCATTCTCTGTCTGAAGAACCGCCCGGCTTCGTGCAGAGGATTTTTAACATAATAGACATCGGCATCCCAGCGTACCGTAGCATTATTCTGAACCACAAAGGTGTTTACAATACGCTGTTCCGCCTCAGAAAATGAAGACAGTCCTACAAACCAAAAATGACTGACACCTTCCGGAAGCGAGGGCGAATTTTCTGCCAGGCTTCGTGCAAGTCCAGAATAACCGATAAGTTTTTCCTTCTTCTGCAATTTTCTGAAAGCTGCCGAAATTTTTCCAAGTTCACTCCAGAAAGCGAGGTATCTCACTTGAGAGTCAGAAAGCGGTAACTGATGAAAACTCCAGTTCTCAATTTCGCGTACATCTCTAAGATCTCTAAAAAGTGATTCTTCATCCACGAGTTCTTGGTCTATATCCGACAGGTCAGAAAGAATCGTTGAAGACCATCCGGAAAATTGTTCAAAAGGATCGGCCTTATCTCCCATCACTTCGAGGTACGCTTCATACAACAGGAGATTCTGTGAAATACGGTTAGACATGGTTTCACCAGAAAGCCACTCCATCCATTGTGGCATCAGCATGACGCGGGGTGAGACCATTGGCCTTCCTAAACAAGCTGCCAACTGGCGTTTCAGGAATAGTCCCGCTCTTTTCCCCGGGACAATCAGGATGATTTTATCGAGATGGTCACGGTGTCTCTGTAAAATTTCTTCTGCAATATCTCTGAGAAATGTTTTCATAAAGATAGCGGCGAATATCTATCATTTTAGCTGTGATAAGGCCATATTTTCAGCAATCTTTGCACGATGCAACACAAATGGGACTATCCACAATACAGGAGGCTCACCAATGGGAAGAGTTATTACAGAATTGATGACGATAGGAGAATGACAGAAATACAGATTATAGGAACACGATGGGGGCAACGGGAAATTATTGCCCAGATACTTCCTGACAGGATACTAATAGATGATTTATTACATAAAAGAGACGGAAACTGGGAAACGATAACAGCGGATGAATACCATCTTTTCGAGGCGTACTGTAAAGAAAAATTCCGGAAAGCAACACTGTAAACACTCATCTGTTAAAGGAGTACTGCGCTGGTAATGTAATCGGAAACTGTATGAGACGATTTTTGTTCCATGTCAGTATTGATCGAAGAAAATATTTTACTTAGAACGTTCAACACTTTCGGTATTAATGCGAATGCTAAGTGGTTTACGCGGTTCAACAGTGAAGAGACACTCATGGAACTGCTTCATCATCCATCAGTTTTATATGAACGAAAACTGATACTTGGCGGAGGAAGTAATATTTTGCTGACCGGTAATTTTGATGGCATCGTTCTGAAGAACGAACTGAAAGGAGTATGGCTGATCGGTGAGGAAAATGATTACTATTATGTAAAAGCGGCTGCCGGAGAAAACTGGCACTCGTTTGTGATGACCTGTATCGGCAATAACTGGTCAGGAATAGAAAACCTTTCTTTAATACCCGGCAGTGTAGGTGCCAGCCCTATGCAAAACATTGGTGCATACGGAGTAGAAATAAAGGATGTATTCGAAAGTCTCGAGGCGTACCATATTCATGAAAAAAGAAAAAAAATATTTTCCTTTACCGAATGTATGTTCGGTTATAGGGAGAGTATCTTTAAGAGGAAGGAAAAAGGGAACTGGGTTATTACCTCTGTAACATTCCGGCTAAGGAAAAATCCGGTTTTGCATACTGGTTATGGTGCAATAGAAGACGAGCTGAAAATGATGGGTGTCAAAGATCCAGACATTCGCAGTATCAGCCAAGCAGTTATTAATATCCGTTCCTCTAAACTTCCAGACCCGTTGAAAATCGGGAATGCAGGGAGTTTCTTCAAAAATCCTATCATATTGAAAAGTCATTATGAGCAATTGAAATCATCCTATCCGGAAATACCCTCTTACGCCGTTTCCGATTCAGAGTATAAGCTACCCGCAGGTTGGCTGATTGAAAAAGCCGGTTGGAAGGGAAAAAGGCAAGGCCGGTGTGGAGTTCATGACCGGCAGGCGCTGGTTTTGGTAAACTATGGCAATGCAACAGGGACCGAAATTTTCGATCTCAGCTCTGCTATAATTTCTGATATACTCGAAAAATTCGGTATTGAGTTGGAAAGGGAGGTAAACATTATCTGAATCAAAGATTCTGATCGCGTCAAAAAATATCATTTTGACATTTTTGAGATCGCTTCATAGAAAGAGCAAAACCGCCTCAGCGGTTTTGCTTGTGCCAGGTTAGGCAGGGGACGGTGTCCCGAATAATTTTTTTTACTTTTTATTTCAGAATTTGGCGCAGGGAACAATGCGTTTTTTCATCGAGCTCAGGTTCTTTTTATTCGACCACTGGTAAGAGAGGGTGAGTTCATGTGATCCGGCGCTGCTTCCTATACCAAGTGTGGAGACGGTAATATCATAGCTATAACCTATCTTGTACTTGCTCGCCTGAACGCCGAGCAGAATAGCAATAGCATCATGATTCGGTACCCCATAACTATTGGATTTAGCGGGAAGACCACGGTACCATGCACCAATAATTACAGGCGAAAATTCGTAATAGAAGCCTAAGTCTAACTGGTCAAATTCCTTCTGTGCCTGATAATTGGCGGCAAATACGATATGGTGATCGAGCCTTGTAAGTGAGTTTCCTTTTATACGCAGCCGAAGTCCCCCTTGTACAGCAACCCTCATAGGTACCGACGTATCTGACATCCCGTATAGCGATTCATTGGGTGTATTCAGGTGATAAGCAGAGGCACCTAACCAGAATTTTGGCCCATAGGTGATCATTCCTGCCCCCATATCAAAATAAGAAATCGGTTGGAAAACTCCCTGTTCTAGAGACGATGTACTGTTATCGCGTATCATCTGGTCGTAAAAAGTCAGTTTGGTGAAATCAATATTTTTTGTTACATATCCAAACTGTAATGCCGGTCTGAAAAACCAGTTTCGCCTAATGCGTGCCTCATAAGCATATTGGAAATTGACTGCTGTAGATCTTAGAGCACCACTACCCGCACGATCATGTGATACAAGCAGCCCCATACCGCTTTTGAGCTGGGGGAGATAACGATCATAAGCCAGGTTGCCTGATTGAAAACCACCGGGTATAGCCGCCCATTGGTTTCTGTATTGTATTGACAGCCGGCTTTGAACTGCTGCGCCGGCAAACGCAGGGTTCATTGCAGATGGGACAGCATAGAATTGTGTGTACTGCTGATCCTGGCCAACAGTGGCCTGGAACAATGCGCATAGCATCAGGATCAGCGGTATTCGTTTCATTTCAGTCATCTTATCCGACTCAGTCACTTTTTTCCACAGCACTCAGGGCATTCAATGCAGGCCGGCTGGTTTCTTTTTCTATACGCTTATTTCCTTTTATACCGGTTATTTCACTAAAAGAGTTACATCACCGGCTTTCACATATTGTTGTCCGTCAACAAATCTTGCTTTTACTTTCCATACATACACATCCTGTTTACAGAGTTGCCCCCGGTAATAGCCATCCCATCCTCTGTTCACGTCTCTGCTTTCAAATAAAAGTTCACCCCACTTATTGAATATCTGCAATTGAAATTCATCCACACCTGCGTGCAAGGGAAAGAATACGTCATTTTCAAAACCCATCGGATCATAAATACCTCCGTTAGATCCTCCTGTATTCGGAGTAAACGCATTTGGAAAAGATATTTCCCCGCCGGGCTTGGCATACACAGCATCCACGAAGGTCATCGTATCAGGGCAATTAAATTCATTGTTAGCAATGAGTGTTACCGAATAGATGCCTTCATTCTGATAATAATGGACAGGATTGACCTCGTTGGTTGAATTTCCATCGCTGAAGTCCCACTGAAATTCAGAAGCGTTCTGTGATATATTGACACAGGTAACCGGTTGGCCGGGGACGCTTACCTCGTTCGGAGTAACCATAAATGCTGCAGAAGCTCTGGGGAAAACATGTATGATATTTTCTCTGATAATCTGATCATCATTGTCTCCGTAGCCGTGTGCGATCAATGTTACGGTATAGGTTCCAGGTGCCCAGTAGGTATAGACCGGGTTTGTTGCATTGGCTGTGCCTCCGTCACCAAAAAGCCAGGTAGAGGAATTATCATATTCGGAAAGATTAGTAAATTGAACCGTTAGTGGTGCGCATCCTTCAGCCGGTCCTTCGAAATTAGCCACAGGATGAGGCGGCAGAATAGTAATCGTACGAAACGCAGTATCGCTGCAAAAACCATTGTCGGCGATCTGACGAATGGTGTATTCACCCCATGTACTGTATGTATAAACGCTAGGGGAAGGAGTATATAAATCGGTTCCGTCCCCTAAATTCCATGCGTAATTTAATGTGCCTCCAAGAGTAGTATTGGTGACGGTTACTGAAGCGGAAGGCCACATTTGCGACTCCGGAGTTGCGGTAAATGCGGCCTCCGGTAAGGCATATACCAACACTTCAGAAGTTAGTGTATCACTACACCCGTATTGATTAAAGACAATCAGCGAAACGGAGTAAGTGGTATCTGAATGTCCAAAGTTGAAAAATGTATGATCGGGTTCTGTATCTACCGACGATTCTCCGTCGCCAAACTGCCACTCATAAGTGAAAGCACCATCGCTTGTATTATCAAAGGTGACATTCAATGGAGGGCAGCCTTCATCGTTCATATCAAAATCAGCTCTCAGTTGCGGCGAAACCGTAACCGTCAAATTATCTGAACTACTGCATCCATTTGCTGTGTGAGCATTTAAAATGATAGTATATGTAACAGGCTCCGTAGAAAAATTGAAATATGTATGATCGTGATATTCAGCAGGCGTATTACTCACCTCCCCCGTTCCATATACCCACTGATAACTATCCGCACCAATAGATCCGTTATAAAAGGTTGCGCGAAGAGGATAGCAACCGGCAGTCGAATCCAACTGAGCAACAGCCACCGGCAAATGATTGACGTGAATTGCTTTTTCAAGAGTATCAGCGCATCCATAATTATTTTCCACCATCAGCACTGCATTATATGTTACGTCAGTAATATTATCTGTGGTATAGATATGGTCAGGGTTATTGGCAGATGAAAAAGTGCCATCTCCAAATTGCCAAGAATAGGAAGTTCCACCCACCGACTGATTGACAAATCCAGCATGAAAGGGAGAGCAACCCACTGTATCTACTGCAAATGCGGCAGAGACCTCCGGGTAAAGCGTGAAATGCGCACTCGTTGTATCGGCACATCCGATCTCCGAATAGGCAGTAAGCAGGATGGTAAATGTCTGTGGAATATTGCCTGGTGTCTGGAAAAGATGAAAGTGCTCTGCAGCAGAATTATTGGATCCTGTTCCATCACCATACTGCCATGAGTAAGAAGTAGCGAGGGTGCTTTGATTGTAGATAACAAGAGGAGTGGGTTCACATGCCGCCGATGAATTGAGTGTAAATATGGCTTGGGGATTTGGGTGAACGGTCAGTGGCAACGTATGGACATCTGAACAGCCATTACTATTAGTGACAGTGAGAGTTATGTCAAATGTTTCTGCCGCGGTTCCATTATTCAGGAAGTAAGCAGAAGGATTAATATCGGTGGATTGCAGTCCATTTCCAAAATCCCAGTGGTAGGTGTATCCACTTCCACTTGTATTGGTAAAAACAATATTCGCCGGGGAGCATCTTGGTCCCGGATCTTGAAAGCCAGCCACCACTCCGGGGAAAACTTGAATTTGCAATGAGAACTGGTCTATACAACCCTCTTCGTTCGTAGCAGTCAGTTGAACGGTATATGTCTGAGTTACTGGAGTGTTGTTTATAAAGGTATGGGTGTGCAACAATGAATCTATTGTCGAAGAGTGACCGTCTCCGTAGGACCATGAATATGAATCAGCGGCACCAGAAAGATTGGTGAATCCAACAACTAATGGACTACAGCCCGATGTGATGCCGGCAGAGAATTGAGACACCGGTGTAGGGCTGACAGTAATGATGCTTGTCGCAGTATCAACACAGCCGAACGGTGACATACCGGTCATAGTGATGGTATAAGAAACGTTGTCTAAAGAAGAATTGGTAAAAGTATGCGCTGGAACTGCTGCGGCAGAAGTAGTGCCATCACCGAAATTCCAGAAGTACGTTTGCACTCCGCTGATAAAAGGCATGGTAACAGTCAGCGGCCCACACCCTGAATCAGAGGGTAATGTAAAGTCGAACCTTGCCTGTGGGAAAACGACCACAGAAGAAGAGATGGTATCGTTACAACCATTTGCCGCTAGGGCATAAAGGGTGACGTTATAGGTCTGTAAGAAACCCGTGGTATTAACATAAACGTGTGATGGATTTTCAATAGAAGAGGTAGTGTTATCTCCAAATTCCCAGAAATAACTGCCCGCATTCTGTGAAGTATTAGTGAATTGTGCGGCAAAGGGGCTGCAACCCGGAGGTACTCCAAGGCCCTCAAAGGCAGCAAGAGCACCTGCTTTTACAATAACATACAATGTATCGCGGCTCGCACATCCGAAAGCATTGAGGGCTTCCATTGTAATCATGAAAGTGGTATCCTGTGTACCAGTATTATAGAAAGTATGTGCTGGTTCGGCATCAGCGGAAGTTGTACCATCACCGAAATTCCAGAGATACCCGGCAGCACCAGTAGTGGCATTTGAAAACAATACTTGAAGGGGAGAACATCCTGTTGTATCGCTCACTCCAATGTCTGCTACTGCTACTGCTTCTACACTAACAAGCGAGGAAGTAGTATCAGAACAATGTCCGTTTGAAACCTCGAGTATAATCATATAGCTACCGGTTCCGTAATAAAAATGTGTGGGATGTTGCTGCATAGAAGTATTACCGTCACCAAAATCCCAATTCCATGAAGTGATAGGGGAAGTCGGTAGAGACAAAGTGATATCCGTGAATTCTGCTGAATCTCCTTCGCATAAATTGAAGATTGAAAATGCCGCTTCAGGGGTGGAAAAAACATTCACTGAAATATTATCCTGAGCCGAACAACCATTCGGTGAGGTTACGGTTACTGATGTTGTGTGCGTTCCCGGTGTATTATAATTGATGGTTGGCGGTGTATTTCCCGAATAATTATTCGGTGCCACATCGAAGATCCAGTTCCAGGTAATAGCATTAGTAGAAGTCGTGTTGTAATTCACAGAAAGGGAATCACAACCCTCCAGTATATCTGCACTTATGTCCACTGTAGGTTTAGGCAGCACGACTACCTGTACTGCTGCTGTATCTGCACAGGCACCGGAGGCACCGGAGACAGCTACTCTGTTTCGAACCGTGTATGTTCCTGGTTGATTAAAAGTATAACTGATATTTCCGCTTCCGGTAGGAAACCATCCCGCTCCGGTTCCAAAATTCCATGAAAAACTATTAGCTCCACCGGTTGCATGTTGATAGAATGTGGTTGGGTTCCCAACACAAACCGTATCTGGATTGACTGTTATGTCGGCAACAGGAGGAGGGACAATTTGAATAGTAATGGCAGTTTCAGCAATTCCACAGAAATTGCTGTCGAGCAATTGCACTTGGTAAGTCCCGATGCCAGGATAATGCATTGTATGTGGAAAAGTTGGAGGCCACGGAGTCCAGTCAATAATGGAGTCGTGTCCCAGATTCCAGTAATCACCAAAATTCCATTTTTCGTACCGCTGATAAATATTCCCCTGAAGGTAACAGTTGCGGTGAGTAGTATTCGAAAAAGTAACCGTAGTATCAGGATAACAAAGTAAAGTGGCAGATGCCGTAATTCCAGGATCGTCGAGGTCCCATATCCTGATAGGATTAAAGGTCGCGGTGGATGATCCGCCCTGTATGGTATTACAATAGTTTTCTGCAGTCAGTGATACTTGTGTCTCACAATTCACACTCCCCACGTCATACAGGTGAGAAATGGTTTGGTGCCAGTTGGTATGATCAAATGTCAAAGGAGGCGTTCCGTCGCCAAAGTCCCAAGAAAACACAGTAGTTTCAGAGACATTGGTTGAAGAATTGATAAACTCCATCGTTTTCGGAGCACAAGCCTGAGTGAGTCCTCCCACTGGAATTTGTATTGATGCGCTGGTCGCCTGCTCCATCACAACAACGCCTTGTATGGAGCAGCCACTTGGGACTTCAGTAATTGTAACAATGAACGTATCTACTGCTGCTGAGTAAACGTGGTTGATCGCTGCCGGTGTATTCCAGGAATTTCCACTGCTGGAATTACCATCACCCCAGTTGATGGTATAGGCATCCCAGTTATCGGGTGACTGTAGATTGAACGAGAAACTTGTTCCAGTGCAGGAGTACCAGTATGGTTGGGAACTCGGTGCCCCAAAGAAGTCATAAACTCTCGGACACTGAGCTTTCAATTCTTCCCGCTTCAACACTCCAAAAAAGAAGGTTGTCAGCAGAATCAAAATTTTCCAGACTGCAGATTTCATTGTGCTTTCCTACGGAGGTTGCCCGCTGATAGATACACAATGCCGAAATATTTCGACCAATTAGATTTTTTTTTTGATTAATTCTGTATTCACTCCTGACTTGCTCCCTTTAGTGTGTTGCAAGAATGTTTGCTAAGAGTCCTTGTAATTTGGCTATCAGCCGAACTTTGGTAATGGAAAAATTCAACCATTCCTACATCATGAAGATTGACCAGTCAGGCCGGTCTTCGTTCTTATCATATCAACTATTTCAGCAACCGCTGGGCACACAAGCGTATTGCAATAGGTAAGGTCAGCAATCTGTGGCATATTCTTTCTGTCAGTATGGGGATATTCCCTGCACGCTTTTGGCCTGATATCGTATATTTTACAATAGTTGTTTGCATCGAGAAAAATACAAGGGGAACTATTCAATACCCAATCACCGTCATCATCAATATGGAGGTATTGATCCGTGAGTGATGAAGGCCGGATTCCAAGATGACGGGCGATACGGTCTATATCCACATCTCTGAAAATCGGGCTGGTTGTTTTACAGCAATTGGCACAGGTAAGGCAATCAACACGGTTAAAGACATCTTCATGTGCCTCATGGAAAAGTTGATCTGCATCTTTTCTGCGGCAGATCTGGTTGATGAGATGTTTGTTTTTTTTCCGGTTGCTTTTAGCGTTTTCCAGTCTTTGCCTCAACACATCATTCATGCGGGTCGCTGAAATCGGGGTTATTGAAGAAGTTGTTATCGGTAAGACATTTCAGAAACGCAATGAGATCCTGTTTGGATTGTGCACTGAGCTGAAGCCCTCCAGAAGTGAATTTCATGAACGGATCAATTGTAGAAGAAGGGATTCCGCCGCTATTATAATGTTCCACTACCTGTTCAAGAGTAGCGAATCTTCCGTCGTGCATATACGGTGCGCTGTATTCAACATTGCGGAGGGTGGGGGCTTTAAACCTTCCGCTGTCGAGAGGATTTCCCGTTACATTGAATCTTCCGGGATCATTTTCAAAAGATGCATCGAGGCCGTTGTTGTGAAAAAGATAGTCCGTCATTTGCATGGCACCAAACCCATGACAGTGGAAACAATCGGCACCAAAGCTTCCTCCGGGTACTTGGTCGGGGCTTCCTCCTTCGAGAATGAAAAGATTAAAACCATGTTCTTCTTCAGGAGTGAATGTATATTGTCCGATGCGTTGTTTATCGAATTTAGATCCGGCAGAAATCATGGTACGAACAAATGAGGCCATCGCTTTTGCCGCTTTCTGCTGGGTGATTTCGGTTGTGCCAAATGCTGCTTTAAATTTTGGCGGGTAGAGAGGGTCGTTGCGCAGTTCCTGCAATACATCTTCCCACGAGTCGTCCATTTCAATCGGGTTGATGACCGGTTGCACTACTTGATCTTCCAGTGTCATTGCTCTTCCATCCCAAAAGAAAGAAGTGGACCAGCCTAAATTGATCAATGCCATTGCCTGCCTGTTACCAATGTCACCGTGGATGCCAACGGAAAACTGTTGGGGATCAGAAAAAGCATGTTCTGGTAAATGGCATGTCCCACAAGACATTGTGTTATCGCCACTCAGTTTTTTTTCCCAAAATAAAAAGCGTCCTAACTCTACTCCTTCAACTGTGAGCGGGTTATCCGCTGGAATATCCATCGGAGGAAAAAATGGCGGTATTACCAGTTCGTAGGGTGTAGTCTTATGACTCTGGCCTGTTGGCGGAGGTTCCGGCAATTCTTCAATATCATAACGACAGGAAACCATTACCGTTATAGCCGGCAATATCAATAAACTATATTTAAGACCTGCATTCATTCCAACGGCAAAAATGCTGCATTTTGCACAAAATTCCAGTCAGTGAGGCATTTCAAAAAAGCCAATAACTGCTCTTTTTCCTTTTCATTCAGACCCAGCGGATGAATTCTCGGATCTTTTACCGGATTGTTTTTCCCTCCTTCGTTGAAAAAATCAATCACTTCTTCGAGAGATGAAATCGAACCATCGTGCATATAAGGAGGAGTTAGTTCAATGTTTCTAAGTGTTGGTGTCTTAAATTTTCCCCTGTCGTCCACATTGTAATTTTCTCTTTCCTTTCCGATATCAGTATATGTTTCGTATAAACCAATATTATAAAAATTATAATCCGTAAAGAAGACACCCGAATGACATTCACTGCAATGGGTTCTGGGAGAAAAGAAAAGATCCATTCCAGCGCGTTCTTCTTCATTCATCTGGTCATTTCTTTTCTCGAAAATTACCCGGTCGTAACGTGAATCTCCTGAGATAAAAGTCCGCTGATAACAGGCGAGAGCCCTTGTAATAACGTACGGATCTACCGGACGACCATAAGCTGCTAAACTCAAACTCTTAAAATAGTCGTCGTTGTTCAACTCTTCTGCAATTACCATCAGGTTTTTCGCCATTTCAAGTGTATCGGTTATGGGGGCTATAGCCTGTAGTTCAAGTGTTGGAACACCACCTTCCATCATAAAATAAGGCATCCATGCGAGATTTTCCAGAGTGGGGGCATTGCGTTTTCCCGGCTTTCCATGAGCACCTATGCTTACCTTCCTTCCATCGGTAAATGCGGCAGATGCAGTATGGCAACTGGCACAGGAAATTTTTCCACCTGCGGAAATATCTTCACTGAAAAACAATCGCCTTCCCAGTTCAATCCTGGCCTTAGTTGGGACGTTGTCTTCAGGATAAGCAATCTCTGGAAACCAAGAAGGTATCTTAATGTTTACTTCACCGTCTAATACATCTGTATGGCTGTTACATGAAATACAAAGAGCGATTAGAAAACCCCAATAGCTTCTCATTCTACACTGATTGAATTCGCAAAGTTGGTCATGACTCTTTCCGCAAGGGCAGTATTTCCACCTGTATGTGTAAGATTATCCGTCTCAATGTTGATTTGATCATTCTCCCCGTCAATGATTTTATCAACGCGAATGATGATCTTAATTTGTTTTTCATCGCCCGCATTTACCTGGAGAGTTGGAAAACTGAAAGAAAGAGGAACCAGAAAGGGGTCGTCGCCAACGTGGAAAGCAAAGGGGCTCAGCAGAGGATTTCCTTCAACTCCGTCGAGATCAGCCTTTCCGTCATACTTCAAAAACATATAACCCGTATTCCAAGTCCAGAACAAACCCTGAGATCCCTGTACGCTCAGCGGGTGACTGTTGGGGTAGGTCGTCGGGTCAACATTCTTATTGTATTCGGGCAAAATTCCGATATTGAAGGACAAGCCATCGTAGGAACCATGGGGGGCATCCACCTCGATCGTATTGCCCATTGAAAAATTAGCAAGGTAAATATCTTTTGCCAGTACCGCATTTCCGCTCACCGGAAGGATATTAACCAAAGAAAAATAACAGAGCAGATTGTCCACCCGAATGCGGTGCCCCATATTATCGTGATACACCGCTCCAGCGACAAAGGGTTGATCATGATACATAGGAGTAAAAACAATTTTCACTTTCCCTGTGGTTTTTCCTGGAGTTTTATCTTCGTCTTTCTTTTTATCCTTACATCCCACCACCCACAAGCAGCAGAGACAAATTAACAGGAGGCGCGGCAATGAATTCATAAGATTTATTTTTATCAAGACTCTTTAGATACTTGCAAAGTTGTACATGAGTGAACCGAATTTCTACGAAAATTAGAAATACTTAGGGTATGCCTCATAATCTCCCTGTTAATTCTTTCGTGTCTTTTGTATTACTTTTCACCTCTCAACCGAAAATATTCTTTGAGCCTATGCTAAAAGGTAAGTTTCTGGTATTAAGGAGTTCTGCGGGTAGTGGTAAAACCTATGCGTTGGTACAACATTACCTGATGCTTGCACTTTCTTCCGGCGAACCCTACTATTACAGTCAGATACTTGCTATCACATTTACCAATGCTGCGGCGGCAGAAATGAAGGAACGCATCATCCTGAGACTAAAAGAATTTTCAGAGTATAATGAATCGTTCGATTCTTCAAGCCCACTTTTTCAAGAGTTCTGCGAAGAACTTAAAATAACACCCCGGAAATTGAGAGATCGGTCCAAGCTTACACTCGCACACATTCTCCATCATTACAGCAGATTCAGCGTTCAGACAATTGATAGTTTTACACACCGCATCATTCGCTCCTTTGCCAGAGATCTCCGGTTAAATCCTGACTTCAGGGTAGAAATGGAAAGCGGGCTTTTTCTCGAAAAAGTAATTGATGACTGTATTGCAAGGGTAGGGATAGATGAGTTGCTAACCCGGTATCTTGTTCAGTTTGTGATAGAGAATTTCGAGGATGAGCGCAACTGGGATATCAGAAAATCACTACTATTTTTTTCGAAGAATATTATACGGGAAGATTCGTATGAAGCATTAGAAACTCTAAGTAGCCATTCACCGGAAGACATTCTTTCCATTCGTGCAAGATTGAATACTGAAAAAAAAGAAATCGAAGGTCAGATCAAAAAATTATCTAATGATATTCTCCTGATATTCCACACAAACGGCATTGATGCTTCCGATCTTTACTATGGTGACACCGGTGCATTCGGTTTTGTAAAAAAGATGGCCGCAGGGGCTCCGGTTCAGTCTCCTGCTTCCCGCTTCATAAAGGCTGTTGATGAAGGATGGGAAAAGAAAAAAGGAAAAAAGGAACTGCTCGTAGCATCACTGAATAATGAGGTCAACCGGTATGCAAAAGAAATAATCAAACTTACTTCGGGTGATGGAATAGTTCATTATCGTATGCTGGAATTAGCGGTAAAAAATATCTTTTCCCTTGGAATTCTTTCTTACCTCAGTCGAATAGCCAATGAGCTGAGAGAAGAACAAAACCTTTTGCTGATTTCTGATTTCCAGAAAAAAATTTCAGAAATAGTCATGGAAAGTTCTGCGCCCTTCATATATGAGCGCGTAGGAGAACGATTCAACCATATACTCATTGATGAGTTTCAGGATACATCAGTAATGCAATGGCAGAATTTTATCCCAC
The DNA here is from genome assembly GCA_020848015.1 of Crocinitomicaceae bacterium. Lineage (GTDB taxonomy): Bacteria > Bacteroidota > Bacteroidia > Flavobacteriales_D > Sanyastnellaceae > JADLBA01. Next base: position 14,231 of record JADLBA010000084.1, read on the forward strand.
TGCTCGAAAACTCTCTTTCCAAGGGTCATTTCAATCTGCTGGTAGGCGATGGGAAGCAGGCTATTTATCGCTGGAGAAATGGCAATGCGGAGCAATTCATCCGCCTTCCTGAAATTCCGGATGGGCAGGACAAGGGGAGAAAAAGACTTTTCAAAAATGCTTATGAATTGCAGATTCTCGACCGCAACTACCGCAGTTCGAAAACAATTGTCTCGTTCAACAATGCTCTCTACTCTGCTATTAGCGGATCCAACAGTAGTCTCCAAGAAACCTATTCCGGTCACAAGCAGGAGGCAGTGCGCGACAAAGAAGGTTTTGTGAAAGTAATGAAACCCGAAGGCGAGACAACCGCTGAACTAAGGGCAAACAGCTTAAAAGCAATAACTGATTCAATAAAGGATTGTATTGCATCAGGGTATCGCTATGGTGATATTGCCGTGTTGACGAGGAGGGGTTCATCAGAAAGCAGGCTCATTTCATCTGCTCTATCTGAACAAGGCATCCGCTGCGTTACTAAAGACAGCTTTCTTCTTTCACACTCTCCAAAAGTCAGGTTGGTGATGGCGATGCTTGGATGGATCAACGAGCCTTCAGATTCTTTTCGACGTTTTGATGTCTTGCTACAAACATCTTCGATATTTCCAGATAAATATCCACTCGCAACCCTCATAGACCTCTATGGCAAAGAAGTGGATCGAAAGATAAGATTTGATACAGCTTCATTTTTAAGAGAGAATTTTGGAGAAATAACTTCCATCAATCTTCTTGAAGAGACAGCTTATACTTTGGCAGAAATATGCATTCGTTCATTTTCACTGGAGGGCGATGCCTATCTCGAGTTTTTGATAGATCACCTTGCGGAACTTTCTTATAAAAAGGAATTTTCTCTTTCAGAAATAATACAATGGTGGGAGGAGGAAAAAAATCAACTCAGCATTGCTTCGGTTCCCGATAGTGAAGCTGTTCAGATTATGACCATTCATAAATCTAAGGGGCTGCAGTTCCCAGTAGTAGTGTATCCCAGGTTTTCGTTGAAGGTGAAAGAGTCAGAAATCTGGATTCCATTAGATAAAAAAAAATATGGTCTTCCTTGTCTTTTCGCAAAAGGGAAGGCAGAATTTGCAGCGCCCGGATATCCTGAAGAGTTTGCCGGCGAGCAGCAAAAAAATGCACTCGATGAGATAAACATCTGTTATGTGGCAACAACACGTGCGGAGGACAGATTATATATGATACTTGAACAAGGGAGAATGACGAATGAGTTGACGAAAAAGATTGAAGATTTCCTGAACGGCAGTGAGGAGAAAAAAAATATGTGGGTTTTTGGTTCAGAGGAACCTGCATTTATTAAAGATAACCAAAACAATATATTGATAGAAAATATTTCATTTTCATCTGCCGGTATATCCCAGTCTGTTCGACTGAGGAAAAGCCTCTTGACCAGGGGCATCGAATGGGGAGAGATCGTCCATGAGGGCCTTTCACATATCAATACCTCATCCGATATAGCGGATGCTGTGAACCGAATGCGAAAAAAGCATTCTTTTTTTTCCGAAGAAGAAATCCTTAGGCTCGATTCAGAAATAAAAAACATTGTGTATTCATCTGCTATTTCAGAATGGTTTTCAGACAAATATAAAGTATTCACTGAGGCAGAATTTATTTTACCCAATGGAACAATTCAACGTCCCGACCGCGTATTAATAAGAGATAACGATGTTATTGTCATAGATTTTAAAACCGGTCTCCCTCGCAAAAGTTACCACAGGCAGGTAGCAGGCTATATGAATGTTCTCCGCGAAATCTATCAGAAGCCGGTAAAAGGTTTTCTTGCCTACACAAAACCTCTCAAGATAGAAGAGGTGACTCACGAAGTACAATAAAATTTCATTTATTTTTCTTTATTTATTCTTTTGATGCTATTGTTTACTCCGATATTACAGTACGGAGTAAACTGATTTTTTGCCTGTCAGGATAAAGTGTTTCTATCAACCCACACATCCGCGGGAGCCGGATCATTTTCTGCAAAATACGTATTCACAATTACTCTCCGATTATTTCATTGTTTTTGAAACCCTGTGAGAAGTATCACCGTATCAGGTGCCGTAATCATAACTATGGCAACAAAGCAGACCATTATCAGAAGATATTTTTAAACCCCTGCTTAGGAAGCATAGAAGAGATTTTAAAGGCTCCACCATTAAAGAAATGAAAAATATTCCCATCATCACGATTCTAAGCCCGGAAATAAAGGGTTAGCCGCATCCATTCATCCGGCGACAATAAAATATTCGAATGCCGGAAAGAAGGATAAAACTGACACTGAAAGCCGCTAAATAATTTTAATTGCTAACTCCACCCTCCTAATCTCTACCCTATTGGTAACTATTACATGGGTTATGCAAAACTCAAAAACAAAAATGTAATCACCTATGACAAACAAAAGAAGCATGAACAGATTATTTACTTTAGTGTTGAGCGTTTGTTTCTACTGCGCTCAAGGCCAGGGAATGCTGGTTGTATCAGGTTATACCAATTACAGCATCAGCGGATTCAATGTACTTGTGCAGAATTCTGCACTTACTTCATCGAGATTGCCGCATACCAATCAGGCTATTAACAGACTCGAGTCCAATCTGACGGAGATCAGCCAAATGTGTATCTCTTCAGTGATTATGGACTCGCTGAAAGCAGTACCGATCTTTATGGACTGGGAGAGTTCAGAAGGAATCAGCCAGTACCATGCAGACCTGAGCTGGCTGATACAGTCCAATTACAATCAGAAAAAATGGAAATGTATTGAAATATGCAACGTAAAGAACTTCGTTGCTGCCACCAACCTCAATCAACCCTACCGTATAATGAACGAAATGGCTCATGCTTATCTCGACAGGGTTTTGCACATGGAAAATGCCGCGCTTGTCAATGCCTTTGACAATGCAATTACTGATGATCTCTACACCAATGTGCAGTATTATGTCGGCAATGGAGTCTATGCTACTCAGGCAAATGCACTTGCCATGACTAGTATGGATAATTTCTTCGCGGAGTTGACGGAGACTTATTTTGGAAGCAACAATTATTTCCCTTTCACCAGAGCAGATTTTGCCCTCTATGACCCGGTTGCTTATCAAATGATCGAGTCGATCTGGACATCGAATATAGATGCGACTGTTTCTGTCAATGGCATGATGCTGACCTCCAACGAGACCGGTACTGATGCAACGTATGAATGGGTTGATTGCGACAATGGCAATACCATTGTGGAGGGTGCCACCGGCAATAGTTTTACGGCCACCAAGAGCGGCAACTATGCAGTGATCGTGACCAAAGGACAGTGTTCTGAAACATCGGAATGTATGGAAATTACCGCAATGGATATTACAGATCAGTATGCCACCGGAGGTCTGGTGGCCTATCCCAACCCTGGAGACGGGCTTTATACAATAGCACTTCCGCAGGTGCCCACTAATGTAACCATCCGGGTAATGACCCTCACAGGCAAGACAATTTATTCCAACTCAAACCCCGGAGGCAGTGCATTCAAAGTAGATATTACCCAGCAACCAGAAGGAATATACATCCTCGATGTGAATAGTGGTACACGTTCGTACCAGGCCAAATTGATCAAGAGCTGAGAAAAGCAGTTAACGCTAGTCCTGTCTAACCTAATCCTAAAACCGGGGAATTTACTCTCCGGTTTTTTCTATTCGCTGATCTACCGGATTTTCTGATATTATCAAATAAAAAGTTGGAATGCAAAAGCAATGGCGTATCCTCATATTCATTTGCACTAATGCTGGATCCGTGTGCTCAGATAATAAAATTGAAAAAATGGATCGGCGATCATGTTTAACCCACCTTAATAAAATTCACCGCCTTTTTTATTTCACCAATACCCAATACAATAATGTATTTCCCATTGGCCAGATCACCAATATTTAAAAAATATTGATGGAACCCGGTTCCTACATCGGCATCTAATAATTCCTGAACAATACTGCCATAATTGTCTGTGATGGTTATATTGACTGTTCCTCTCTCTTTATTTATAAAGCGGAGGAAAAGATGATTATCTCCGGGATTTGGAAACGGCGGATATACTTCCAGCCTTTTATCGCCGGTGGTTCTGCAAATCACATTGTCTTCCGGGGTTGATTCGCGAAAAGGATTGCCCATTGCCGAAATGCTCAGGCAGATATCTTCGGCTAACAGATCAGCAGAAACTATCGGGGTCAAAATTTCTGCCTCCATACCAGGCATCAACCTCCCCGTCCATTTTTCATTAGCAATCGTGACGGCTCCTGCCATACACTCAATTCCCAATTCCATTAATGGAAAATTTCCGTTATTCTTAATTTTTGTATGCAGCGACAGACTATTCGCCATAGTTTCAATCTGCATATCACGAGCTTGAATATCGAGAATCGGGGATTGAGCGATGATCTCCTTTATACTTTCAGCAGAGCAGCCACTTGTATTAAAAACTTTCAGTTTTACTTCCTGCATTTCCGAATTTTCAAATACTACAATAGGATCGGCTTCCATAGAATATTTCTTTTGACCGAACGACCATTCGAACATTAGGTTGGCTCCTTCCGACCTTTCGTAAAAAGCAACTTCATTTTCTTTTATCCCTGTGATATTCCAATCAAAATCAGCTTTCGGCACCGGCCTGACAGCTACAGTTGTTTCCCTTGAAGAAAGGCAACCATTTCTATCGCTCATCTTCATTAGTACATTTACATTCCCTTCCTTTTCTACAAGAAAAAATACCGAATCTCCAAACATTATCTTTCCACCGAACGACCATTCGATCGCTACCCTCTTCTCTCCTTCCTTCACCTTTAACCAAGCAGGAGTACTGGCACAAAGCAAAGCCTCCTGTATCTCAGGAACGATTGTTTGATGAATGGTGATTGTTTCGGACAACGAATATGTTTCACTCCCCGCAATGGCAGAAGCGAGTATGGTAAATTTCCCTTCAGATTGATAGGTATGCCGCACAGTAATTCCGTGTCCTTTCTCCCCATCTCCCCAGTCCCACGTCCAGTGAAGCCCCAGTGGGCTTTCTGGCCATATTATTTCCAACTCTACTCCCTGGCCGGTACAACTATGAAGCGGTACCTCGCCTCCCTTCATTACGATTGCACCATGATTGATCTGTGATAGACAATCTATTCTCAATGCTGCAAAGCAAGAGACTAAGCAAATAATCAGGTAGTTCGTTTCTTTTATCAAGAGCGCTGAAAGTCCACCTAAATTAACGGGATGACGATACCTGAAATCCGTAAGAAAGGAAAAATGCTAACAGGACAAAGAGGGAAACCTAATCCCACTTACAAATCCCATATATCAATGCCACACGGAAATAAAAAGGTCGTCCTTAGGACGACCTTTTTCAATTACGCAACCAATCTCTCTTATTTAATCACACTCAACTGCCTGCTGAATAAGTAGGCACCATCAATCACAAGAGAAAATGTATAATTTCCAGCAGAGTATTTACTCACATTGAGATCAAATGTATTTGTACCGGGCATAAAGCGGCCGATATTACTTTTGGTTTCTATTAGTCTTCCGCTCATGTCGCGCACTTCATAAGCTACGGAGCTTGCTGCATTCAAGGTAAACTCAACTTTCACTACATCAACGGCGGGATTAGGATAAATATTAAAAGACTGGAGACCTATTGTCATTTCATCCATACCTACACGATTGGAAAGAATCATTCGAACCGCCGGAGTCCAGGTCTGGCTGACAAACCAGGAAAACTCACCGGATCCACCTTTTTGATACACTCCTGTTGAGTTGTCTGTGTCGCTGTGCGATTGAGCAAGAACAGTCAATTCTTCAGTAGTATATTCTTCATTGATGATACCACAGAAATATTTTTCCCCCGCCAGGAGTTGAATAGGGTCGTCAAAAGCATAGTACTGAGGCAATTCGTTCAGTTGTCCTTCGGTAGTGAAATAGTCTTCCGAAGATTGCACGTCCCCATCATTCGGGCTTCCTTTATAAAGGATTGCGCTAAAGGTTACACCGACAGAACAATTGGGACCAAATACAACGGAAGTGCCATAGGCAGTAGATCCGGTGTTGGGAATATGGAAGAAGTTACCATAGCCGGTAGGTTCAAACTCTTCTGTATTGTCTTCATTTTCCCGTGGGCTGATTTCGATATCCAATTCACCGAAATCATCATGTCCATATTCATCTATCGAATAAATCATCATTCTTTCCTGTACATTATTCGTCATATTTTCCTCTACACCTCCGGTTGAAATAGTTGCACGGAGCATAAAAGTATCCACTGTGGCGGGTTCCCATCCTGTTTCAATCCAAAGTGTATCGAGCATAATGGAAGGACACTCCGGTGTATTGGCAAAAGCTTCGAGCATGAATGGATCAGAAACGATAGTGGTCAGCACATTATCATCGGCATCGAGAACCTCCACTGTAATAACAGTATTTGGTTGATCGTTAAACCCGTTATTGCGACAAATAACACCCGCTAATACACCGCCATCAGCAGCAGGTATCCGCTGTTCAAATGGAGTAACAAGATATTCCCATACATTGTAAATATCGCCATTGGTTAGTTGTACGATTTCGAGGTCGTCAGCAACGGTATTTTCGTAAATAGAAATATCGTCAATTCCCCAGAAATAGTGGGAGTAACCTTCGTGCTCGCTGAGATTGAATCCCCAACGAACCAGAACGTTGCTTTCACCTGCCGCTGCACAGGAAATATCCACTTTGGTTAAGAGTGGATTCGCTGAAAGGGCGTTGGCTGATTCAATAAAATTGCCGTGAGCAGGATAAACCACCCAAGTAGTACCGTTATCAGTGGAGACTTCAAGGGTTAGCGGAGACACAGAATAACAGCAGTAACGGAAAGTCTGATAGTATTCTACTATAACTGAACTGAGAGCAGAGCAATCAAGTGCCGGAGCCTGCAACCAGCCATGCACATCCTCTACACCACTGCTGGCAGGAGTATTGTAAAAATCGGCATCGAAAATCACCCAGCCGTTTGCTTTAGTGGGAGAATTGGGAGCCTGGGAAGGAGCAGAATACTGTCCGGCTGGGCTGTTGGCATTCGCCATCATCCAAATGGTATTGTTCCCGCTGTCTTCGTAGGTCCAAGCTCCAAAATCATTGTTTCCGGAAAAGCCATTGGCAAAATCCTCCGAAAAAAAGCCGGTTCGTACCTGAGCCTGTGCAGCAGGATGATTTGTGGGGGCGGCAAGATCAGCCGAAGAAACACGTCTTGGAGCGGCTGGAATTTCATTAGCAGGGGAATTTAAAACCTGTGCTTTTACCCCAAAGCCAAGAATGAGTGTGCAAAGAAAAACGGATACTCTTTTCATTCTGAATTATGTTAGAAAATATTATTTGGACAGATAAATTACTTATGGCTGTTGTTAAACCCTACCTTCAACAAAACAAACAAAGGCGGAATAACCCGCCTTTTGTTTGATTTTATTAGAATTATTTCACCATCATTTGTTTTGTTAAGCTCTCTGATCCCGCAGTCAGTGTGTATGAATACACACCGGAACTGAGATTCTCAACATTGAGTCTGAGTGTTTGTTTACCTGGCGTTTTGAGACCTACATTCTGAAGAGAAACAATACGACCTGACATATCCCTCACGGTCAGCGAAACTCTTTCAGATGAAACGAGGTTGTAGCTGATTATGGTATAATCGGCAGCCGGGTTAGGCATATTCTGATTCAGAGACAGCCCTTCTGCTTTGGGGGCTGAAGCAACGCCCAAAGAGGCATCAGAAGAAAGACGAACCATTGGGATAGACAAAGTAGCTCCCCAGCCATTACTACTAAACAACCAAGACACAACCCAAGTGTTACTTCCAGATACTGAAACCCTCGCATCACCTGCGCTGGCAATGGTAACTAAATAGGTTTTTCCACCTTCAAGCGTAAGTGCATTGGTAGTAACGCCGTCAAAGAATGGAAGGAAAATAAAGTTGTTATCGCCCGCAGAATTCATTTCAGACGCTTCGAGAGAATGTTCAACGGTTTCTGCCACAGGATCGCTCAGAACAGGAAGACCTGCCCCATCTAATCCATTCCACTCATACACACGTCCAACAACAATGGCTCCTACATCTGAATTACCTCCCGGAGCGAAAAGAACTCCGCCAAACGCTTCATCATTATAGATATCGAATAGGTTTCCGTATTCATAATCTGAATCGGGCTGAACAAAAGCCTGTGCAGCATCAGCATCACGCGCATACGTATATTGAGTAATTTCCATGAAATTAGAGGCGGCATCGTTTGCAGGTACATCATCAGCACCATTGGAGCTAACAGTTCCTGTCATTGACACGGTTCCGAGCCCAGACGGAGTGTAGTTGGTTACAACAGAGAGAGTATCTTTATCAAGACTCAGAAAATTAGCTGATACCTGATCGGATGAGAAGGGAGAGCCTGACACAGGATTGCCATCGGAAAGTACGCTAAAGCTAACACTAACGTTGGCCTGATCGGTAAAACCGTTGTTTGCGATCACTGCGGTGCCAAGCACAGGGCTGGTCTGCGACAGAGGTACCTGGGTGTAATCCCATACTCCGCGCTCAAAAGTTTCCTGATTCCAGTTGCCGAACTTCACTTTATCGGTTTTCAGATCATAGTTGGTGAGTTCACCGACAATCACGTTATCAACGGCAAATCCGGAAGCCCATTCCCCGCCGTCAGTCCAAAGAAAACGGAAGATCACAGAAGACTGGCCACTGAGATCATATACCGGGAGAATAATCGTTTGCCAGTAATCTACATCCACCGGAAGAACTGTGACATCAATGCCTTCGTCATCTACTCCGAGAACCATCGTCTCAAATACGGTTCCTCCATCGGTTGAAACCAGAACTGAAGCATCGCCACCGCCAAATCCGCGATCGTGGAAAATATCGAAAGTCAGCGCTACATTAGAAGCGGCTGAAAAATCAAGTTCGGGTGTTTGGAGATATGCTTCTGCATAGTCACAGTCACAAGGAGCCGAATCATCATTGGCTCCGGCAAATTTGTTGTTCGGAGTAGTAACGGGTACAGGCCAATATCCTCCTGCATTAGCGGTAGTGGAATTATGAACCCTGAAAGCCTGAACATTTTGTGCATCCATATCGGTCACCGTATTGGTAACCCATCCGGCTGGCAGAGCAGCAGGCAGTGGGCCGGCAACTCCATTAAAATTTTCATTCAACAATTCAACGCGCATGGCCGGAGGTGTAGAAACGACACTCTGGCGGCGTGCCATAATCGGTGAAATTTCACTTTTTGAAAAGGTTCTTTTAACTGGGTTAGTGCCTACATTCCACTGAGAATAGGCAACCGATGACACTAAAAGAACAAGCACTACTGAGTAGATTTTCTTCATTTTTTTGGGTTGAAAAGAGTTAAACAAAAATTAGGGAGCGCAAATATAGAGGTTTACCTTTTTTTAAAGCAACAATTTTTCATTCCGGCCTCTGATAGCACTCCTGACCAGTCAATTACAACGAGCGGGCGTTTACCCCCTACCATCTTTTCAAATTATTGCCTTTCTTTTTTCAACCCGTGCAGCAATCCTGATACTTACCTCATATAATAAAAGAATGGGAAATGATACCAGCAACTGGCTGGTAACATCCGGCGGAGTGATGATTGCGGCGATGATAAGGTTGACAACAAAGGCGTGGCGGCGGTATTTTCTCAGAAAATCAGCAGTGATAAGACCTATCTGGGCAAGGAAATATACGACCACAGGAAGCTGAAAAACCAACCCTGTTCCCAAAACCAGCGAAGTAGTCAGTTTAAGGTAAGAAAGCACCGTAGAGTTGACCTGCACGTCCGAAAAGGAAAAATTACCCAAAAACTGTATGGACATCGGAGCCAGCACAAAGTAGCCAAACAATACCCCCATGAAGAATAACAGGGATATGTAGAAAATAATACCCCTCACCGAATGTATCTCTTTCTGATTGAGACCGGGCTTAATGAACGCCCATAGCTGGTATATTACAAAAGGAAAGGCGAGAATAAGCCCGCCAATGATACATACAAGAATATAGGCTGAAAAATTCCCCCCCATAGTAGTGCTCTGCAATGCAAAATTCATTTCGGAAAAACAGAACTGATCCCCGCGCCCAAGTTGATGAGATAGCGCACACAAAACCTTGTAGGTAAGGAATTCGGTTGATCTCGGCCCCATGATGATTTTGTCAATCACAAAATCATCGAATGAAACAACGATGATAATTCCGACGAGAATACCTAAGACTGAACGGAAAAGCCGTTTGCGGAGCTCTTCGAGGTGTTCGAGAAAGGACATCTCTTCTTTTCTATCCGCCATATTCAGAAGATTCCCTCTTTTAATATATCATGCAGGTGGACAATACCTTTATAGTAGCCGTTTTTTGTCACGATGAGTTGCGTGATATTATTATTTTCCATTTGTCTGAAACCCTCTACCGCGAGTTCATCAGCTTCAATGGTTCTTGGGGCAGAATGCATAATATCTGCCGCAGTAACGCCGGTAAGGTCGTTTTCTCGCTCCAGCATCCTCCTAATATCTCCATCGGTAATAATGCCCACCAGTTTTTTATTTTTAAGCACAGCGGTAGCCCCCAAACGTTTGGAAGAAATTTCGAAAAGAACAGTTTTTACGGGAGTGCTGGGTACAACTGCCGGACTTGAATTGGTTCCGAGCAGATCAGACATTTTTATATATAGCTTTTTCCCAAGTGCTCCACCAGGATGATACTTTGCAAAATCGCCGGCAGAAAAACCCCTGCTCTCCATCAGCGCAACTGCCAGCGCGTCGCCCATGGCAAGTTGTGCTGCCGTACTAGTGGTGGGAGCGAGATTATTCGGACAGGCCTCCCTTTCTACCGGTGTCATCAGCAAGCGATCACTCTTCTGGGCGAGAAACCCTTTGTCGTTCCCTACCATACCAATCAGCATATTGCCCATACTTTTTAACAGAGGTACAAGCACCTTGATCTCTGGAGAGTTTCCGCTCTTAGAGATACACAAAACAATATCCTTCTTATGAACATTGCCAAGATCGCCGTGAATAGCATCCGCTGCATGTAAAAAAATGGCATCCTGACCGGTACTGATAAAAGTGGCTACCAACTTTTGTGAGATATTAGCGCTTTTGCCAACCCCTGTAACGACTAACCTACCCTTTGATTTCAGTATCAGTTGAACAATTGCTACAAAATCATCGTTTACATAGTGAGCGAGATTGGCCACTGCGTCTGACTCCATTTTTAGTGTTCGTCGTGCTGCTTCTATTATTATCTCTGACTTTTTCAAATGAAAAAATTGCTCTCTTACGCACGGCAAAGATGCGATACGCAGACGAAAAAACAAGTTATGCAATTTTATTGGCACAGCGATGCCCTACTGGCAGAGAGAAAGCATCATAAATATTCCTTTTTATCCATAATGAATTTTGTAAACGTAAAATCCTGTGTTATCTTCGTCGGCCTCAAAAAAAAAAATTCCTGAAAAGGGGCAATTATTAAAACCAAAAAAGTTGTGGCCTATTGAATAGTTTTCACCTACTTTTAAACGTTCGCAAATAAATTATTTTAAAACATGGTAACGGCAGTAGATCTCACGCCACGCGAGGCGCTGAAACAATTTTTCGGCTTTAATAATTTTAAGGGATTACAGGAAGGGGTCATCCAGGCAGTGCTGGATGGGAATGACACCTTTGTTATAATGCCCACGGGTGGAGGCAAATCTCTTTGTTATCAGTTGCCCGCCATCATGCTTGATGGAACAGCCATTGTTGTTTCGCCACTCATCGCATTAATGAAAAACCAGGTAGATGCTATCCGCGGTTTTTCCGAGCAGGACGGTGTAGCTCATTTCATCAACTCTTCGCTGAATAAAACAGAGATCACCCAAGTCAAAAACGATATTTTGGCCGGCCGAACTAAACTACTTTATGTCGCCCCAGAGTCGCTGAATAAAGAAGAGAACGTTGAGTTCCTGCGCAGGTGCAAAATTTCTTTTGTTGCCATAGACGAGGCTCACTGTATTTCTGAGTGGGGGCATGATTTCCGGCCTGAATACCGCCGGCTGAAACCGATCATTCAGCA
>JADLBA010000085.1 GCA_020848015.1 Crocinitomicaceae bacterium
ATGACCTAAGTGCCGGATGATTTTTTGCTTTATCGTTTTCCGTACGGACATTGTCACCTAATTAGACTACCGTCTTGAAAAGTTCCATTTTTTGACAATAATTGTCCTTGACAGATGAAAAAAAAGAGTGCAACATTTTTAGAGAACAAGACAGATATCTTAGAGAGGGGGCTCAGCTTTCTTTGAGAGAAGTGGCAGAGACAATCGGTATTGACACTTTGTTGCCTGGCAAGATTGAACGAAGCGAAAGACAACCATGTAAAGAACAAATCAAACAGGGTGCAACATATTTCAAACTTAACGAACGGAAATGTTGAAAGAATTTTCATGCGACCCAATCGCTTACAGAATTCTGGAGGAAGAAGCCGATCTGGACACAATGAAAGTTGTGGAAGGGAAAGTTCAATATTTAATGACCAAACAATGACCTATTACGAGAGAATAAGAGAATTAACCAGGCATATTCCAGCAATTTAGTGGACTTAGGTTTGCCCCGTGCCCCATCACAAACACCGACACAAGCATCATCATACTTTATCACAAATAAAGAACAAGAAGATTGGGCTGAAAACCTTGTAACAATAGCAATCAATGAAACTTCAAAATCAGACTGTCTGCCTGCGATGAGTGCCCTTGTATTTCTGCTTGCATCAGTGAAAGGCGCTCCATCACCTGCTCTTCAATACCGCTCAATTCACCCGCATTTTGAGAAAATGCTTTGTAATTTTTCAGAAAGTCACCCTCAGTGACATTGTGTTTTGAGAATACCTGCCCATAGTATTTATCCAACAAGCCGTTGGTGCTGTCTATCCGTTGGAAATCTGCTCCGTAGGCACCTTCCAGCAACCTTACATCGGTGAGCAACTCAACAAATACTTCCATACTCATAGTAGGTGGCTGTTCATTTTTTTTATCTCTGCAGGAAAGCAGTAATAGGATTGAAAGAAGAGAGAAGATATAGCCGGCGATGTGTTTCATGCGATAAAATTCAGCTATTTTCCTTTGAGAGTTTGATCAATAACAACTTTTTTTGTATAACAGTTTTGCTGCTACACTCCACGCAGGCGCATTCGGATCACGCCAAAAAATGCTTCGCTGAAAATATTCATGCTCATCTTGCTGGTGCCGAGCACACGGTCAGCAAATCGGATTGGAACTTCTATAATGTTAAAACCGTTTTTCTTTGTCTTGAATTTCATTTCAATCTGGAAAGCATAACCGACGAAGTGAATGCTGTCGAGATCAATTTTTTCAAGGACTTTTCTTGTGTAACATACAAATCCGGCGGTTGCATCTCTCACTCCCAGCCCCAGAATTAAGTTCACATAAATACCGGCACCCGAAGAAATAATACGTCGGTGCAATGGCCAGTTTTCGACACCCCCGCCTTTTACATATCGTGAACCGACCGACATATCAGCACCGCCATTGTTACAGGCAGCATACAGCCTTAGCAGATCGTCCGGATTGTGCGAAAAATCACAATCCATTTCAAATATGTATTGATAGTTACGCTGCAAAGCCCATTTGAAGCCAGCGATGTACGCTGTTCCTAACCCCTGCTTTCCTGATCTCTCCAAAAGGTGAAGTCGGGCTGAAAATTCCTGCTGGAGTGATTGAACAATAGAGGCAGTGCCATCGGGAGAACCATCATCAACAATCAGCAGGTGAAAGCCTCCCTGGAGCGAAAATACTTTGCGCACCATACGCTCAATATTCTCTTTCTCATTAAACGTAGGAATGATTACAAGGCGGTCGCTCACAAATTTACCGTTTGTCTTTTAATGGGTAAAGCGCCAAAGATAAACAGTTTCTCAGGCTTCGACCTGCTCATATTGACGGATCAATGCCTCGACACGTTCCACCATATTTTTGGATCCGATGAAGAGGGGAGTGCGTTCATGCAGTTCTTTGGGCTGTATTTCCATAATTCGGCGGATGCCGTCGGAAGCCTTTCCTCCAGCCTGCTCCACAATGAATGCCAATGGATTGTTTTCATATTGCAAACGCAATTTTCCGCTGGGTGATTTTGTAATTCCGGGATACATATAAATACCACCCCGAATAAGGTTCCGGTGAAAATCGGCAACCAATGATCCAATATACCGGGCGGTATAAGGTCTTGAACTCTCCTTATCTGACTCCTTGCACCATTTGACATACTCCTGTACTCCTTTGCCACAGCCGTTCAGAATACCTTCATTGATGCTGTATATTTTTCCGTCTTCCGGGATGCACATATTGGGGTGAGAAAGACAAAATTCACCGATGCTTGACTCCAATGTGAAGCCATTCACCCCGTGGCCGGTGGTATATACGAGCATCGTACTCGATCCGTAAATCACATAGCCGGAAGCAACCTGGTCAACTCCGCGCTGAAGAAAATCATTGATGTTTACCAGATCACCCACTGCACTTTTTCTCCTGAAAATACTGAAAATAGTGCCGATACTAACATTTACATCAATATTGGATGAGCCGTCGAGTGGATCAAACAGGATGACGTATTTCGCCTTTCTGCACATTTCACTGTCGAATGGAAGATATTTTTCGTTCTCTTCACTTGCCGCGCCGCAGACCTGCCCTCCCCACCGAACTGCATTCAGCAATGCCTGATCGGCATAAACATCGAGCTTCATCTGCGACTCTCCCTGAATATTGGTGGTACCTACCGTGCCCAGAATATCGTGAAGTCCAGCCTTGTTGACTTGGTGATTGATGATTTTTCCGGCAAGACTTATATCGCCTAACAGACGCGACAGATCTCCGGTTGCGTAGGGAAAATCCGCCTGGCGCTCCATGATGAATTCACTCAGCGTAACCATACCACTCATACTGCAAAGTTAGCCCGATACAGGGGGTTTATCAAAAATATTTGGTTTATTAATTGAAAATTGAAAATTGAAAATTGAAAATTATTTACCGACACTTTGATTTGTAATTTTTGCAATCAAAGCAATCATTTTATCAGATCCTAAACATAACTAAATAAGTTTTTGGTCGTTTCGTTTCCATTCTCCAGTCTCCATTTTCCATTCTCCACTTTCCATTCTCCATTTTCCATTCTCCATTCTCCACTTTCCATTTTCCACTTTCCATTTTCCATTTTCCATTTTCCATTTTCCATTCTCCATTATCTACCCAAGCTCCCCTTTGTAGTTTTTACGATCGAAGCCAACATTTTTATCAATTCCGAAGCATTTGATAATAGGCTTTTTGCCGTTTCGTTATCTATTTCTTTTGATTGTTGCAAAAGTTGTATCCAGTATTCAGATTCATTTGCCTCCTTGAGCGCAATATTTATCTTGTTTAAAAAATCTGCTTTAGATTGCGCATGTTCAGACTCTTTAATTAAAGCACCAATAGCGGTTCCACTTCTTTATAATTGTTTTGAAAGAACAAATTCTTTTTTCTCAGCTACTAAAAATTTATAAAGACCAATCACACGAAGCGAAAACGCAAATGCTTTTTCCATAACAATATTCTCTTTCATAAATTTTCCATTTTCCATTTTCAATTTTCAGTTTTCCATTTTCCATTTTCCATTCATTTATACACAATTATTTCCCTGCCACTGCCTGTTGCCAACCGGGCTGTATTGTCCTCCTCACTATGTATAAGAACAGGGTTTAGTTGCCCATCTTTAGGATAGCCGCTCAGTATGGTTCCTTCAGCATTAATCAAATATACTTTGTTGCCTTCTGTTACCACTCCAATACTGCGCCTTCCGCCCGGGCCTCTCAAATCTATCGGAGCCTCTTTTACAACATCATTGAGTGCGACTTCGAGCAGTTTTTTCCCGTAAAAATCAAAGGATTTGAGCATTTTATTTTCTCCAATCAGAATTTCATTCCCCGCGAGAGAAAAAGAAACGAATGCATTTTCTGAAAGTCCGGAAATGATTGTTTCTGATTGGGCTTTTCCAAAGATGAGGTTGTTAATTGTCCCCCGATCACTGTAATATATTATTCCGCTTTCTTCTGCGGAAGATTTTACTCTGAGTATGAAATTCTCAGCAAATAATCCTTCTGCATTTGTTTTAGAGGATAGGCGCAATTGTCCATTCCGTTTTATCAGACGTATTTTCCCCTCCTTTTCTATCAAAAGAATGATGTCTTCATTGCCTGCTCTGAAATAATCAAGGCAAGCGATATCCTTGCCGGAAGAGGTGAAATTCCAGCCATCTGTTTTTTTACCTTCAATTGTATAATTGAGTAGTTGCCCTCCATCACACGCTACCAGTATCCTGTAGTTCCTGTTTTTTTCGTAATCAACTACCATAACCGGGCAGGTTATTGTTGCGGTCATAGTGAGTGGAAACCCTGGAAGGTCTTTCCCATTTCTGTCTAAGCAGTAAATAGCATTGCCTGTATTGAATAGAAGTTGGAGCTTGTTGTTTTTTAATGCATCTATCTGGCTGACCTTTCCCATCACTGTGCCTGACAGGTCTTTTTTCCATAGAATGCTTCCGCTGTTGCTGATAAGATACAAGACATTTTTCTCATCCTGAACTAATATTTCTCCGCTGTTGTCATTATGGTTCTTCACTATCCATGGACCATTTTTTAAGGAGTTCTGCAACGGAGTTTTCCAGAGGACATCGCTAACGGGCGAAGGAGGATTAGCGGGTTTAGTTCGCCCCTTAAAGTCAACATCAGGGAGGGTGATATTGATCCGTTGCTTGTGTGCATCGGCTGAAAAAATATTTGCAGCAAAAGTGTTTCCGGCAAAAGCATTCACTATTGCGGGGGGAATTGCAGAGGTGATATTTTCTTTTTGCCAGCAGAGCCTTCCATTTTCTGCGTGCAATGCTGTGATGGGAATACTGAAATCGGGAAGGGTTTCTAACTTCTCGAAATTGCCAGACGAATTTTTTATAGAGGCCAGCGCTTCGGGTCTATCACTGACAAAAAGAAAGTTTCCCACCTGTGTCGCATACCTAACCTTAACAAAAGAGGGGTAAGACTTATCCTGTTCGAATACTTCCGGAAAGGCAAATTGTCTGATTTGTCCGGGGATGCTATCTGAAAAAAGAGGAGTCAACAACTCTAATGCATTGAGGCTATCGCGCACACTGAAAAAAAGAAAGCGATACGAAAGTGAATCCCCTTTCCCGGTGGCAAAAACTCCATGTTCTTTTCCTCTCCAGGAAAAGGCGGCGGCATCAAGATCACATTGACATGAATCCTCCAAATTTTCCAAAGAAAATTTATTGCTGACTGCTCTTTGGCTGTCCCTAAAAGAAGTAATTGCATCATCTAATCTTGTATCGAGCAGAACTGTATTAGTAGGGAGATAGGTGGCAATGGAAAATTTTTCCTGCTGTGATTTATTGATTATCGGCAATGAGTCATGGTGAGCAATGTACCCAGCTAATATTTTTCTTTCTTCGCTGAATTGTGGATCAAGGCAAATCCAATGGTCATTCCACGAGGCATAAAAGTGAATAGGAATATCTGCGGAAGCCGATTTTTTTACGTCAATAAATGCAGTCTGTGATAAAACTGAACGATCGTTGGTGCACGATGCAATTTCTTCCAGAAAGGATGAGGAGGAAGAAACCACTAAGCATTTTTTGACGAACGCATAATGAAGAGCCGTTGATTCATACAATACAATCCCGTCAAAGGTGCGTTGAGAAAATTTTTTTTCCCCGTACAATGCAGGGATGAGTAAAGCAAAATTTTCTTCTGTGGCATGATCATCGAGGCCGACGATAAATGCCCACTGGTCGCCTCTTCCTGTTGCAGGTGTTGCGAATAGAAAGGAGGTGTTGTTGAGTATGGTTGCCCACGGTTCATGATGTGCATACACCGAGTCTATCCGGGCAATCAATTCGGGCCAGTGCGCCATCGGATTCATCTCTGCTCCATCCTTTTTCCGGCTCTCCAGTGCAAGACTCAGCAACCATTCCTTATATTCTTTCCACCCTTCACCTTTTTCTGCTTCTAATACGAACGATACGGAAGCGGGGAGAACAGAATACGGATCAGAGAACTGAACCAACTCTTTCCTGAAAGAGTGGAATACAAAAACAATGAATCCAATGCTGGTAGCTACCAGCGTGAGTAACAGTGCACGTTTCAAAACAGGGAAAAATGGTACCTGAGCGAAAGTACCCTTCCGTAACAGTTGATATTGGAAGAGTAGAGTGTTGTTTGAACAGCAGATTGTTGATCTGCAGATTTAATCAGTCAGTACCGATCGCGATATCACTATCTTCTGTACCTCGCTGGTGCCCTCGTATATCTGCGTAATTTTTGCATCGCGCATCAAACGTTCCACATGGTATTCTTTAACATATCCGTATCCACCGTGAATCTGCACTGCTTCTACCGTGTGCTTCATGGCAGCGGTAGATGCAAACAATTTTGCCATGGCGCTGGCGCAGTCGTAATTTTTTCCTTCGTCTTTGAGCGCAGCAGCCTTATATACGAGTAATCGTGCAGCTTCAATATCTGTTGCCATATCAGCCAGTTTGAATGCAATGGCCTGGTGCTGTGAAATTTCTTTTCCGAATGCTTTGCGCTCCTTTGAATAGGCAATGGAGAGTTCTAATGCTCCTGCTGCAATGCCCAGCGCTTGGGCGGCAATGCCTATTCTTCCGCCGCTGAGAGTTTTCATCGCAAAAGTAAATCCGAATCCATCGTCGCCGATACGATGGGTCTTTGGCACTTTTACATCCTGGAACATCAGTGTATGAGTATCACTTCCGCGGATTCCCATTTTGTTTTCTTTGGGGCCCACTGAAAAGCCTTCCATATCGCGCTCAATGATGAGGCAGTTGATTCCCTTGTGTTTCAGTTCGGAATTAGTTTGTGCCATCACAAGATAAATGGAAGCCGAACTCCCATTCGTGATCCAGTTTTTAGTGCCGTTTACAAGATAGTAGTCTCCCATATCCACCGCAGTAGTTCGCTGCGAGGTAGCGTCTGATCCTGCTTCTGGTTCCGAAAGACAAAATGCGCCGATTTTTTCTCCTTTAGCCAGCGGCACTAAAAATTTTTGTTTTTGTTCCTCTGTGCCGAATTTCTCAAGTCCCCAACACACGAGGGAATTATTGACACTCATACAAACGGAAACCGAAGCATCCACCTTTGAAATTTCTTCCATCGCAAGCACATAGCTGATGGTGTCCATGCCGCTTCCGCCGTATTCAGGGGCAACCATCATTCCGAGGAAACCCAGTTCAGCCAGTTGTTTGATTTCTTCTGCGGGAAATTTCTGCCGCTCATCCCGCTCGATAACGCCCGGTTTCAGCACATTTTGGGCAAATTCTCGCGCTGCCTTTTTTACAGCTAATTGTTCTTCGGTTAATTCAAAGTGCATTGTAAAACAGATTCAAAAATGAGGCGGTAAAGAAAGTGCATAATAAGTGAAGAAGCCGGTGAAATTTTCATTGAACAGAAAATTACCGGCTTCCACTGCCTCCCGGCACTTATTACTCTTTGTATATTTTTCTTTTTTACTGTTAGTCGGCCTTTATTCCTGAGGGTTCATTTCAATACCCCGCCATTTAATGAGGCATCTCTGCTTATTTATGTACCTTGGCTTTCGATGAACCTGCGCCGCCTTTCTTCTCATTTGGCTGTCTCGGACTTACTTTTCTATGGCTTTTTTGAGGCGAAACCTCGTCTCTCTTATCCATTTTTACTTCCGTGCTCCGCTGACTTCCCTTTATCTGTTTCCCTGACCCTCCCGCCTTACTACCGGAAATACCTTTTGACTTTATTTTTCCGCTCCGGCTATTTTCTACAAACGTATTACTGCGGGTTTGTTTTGCTCTATAAGCAGCGTTTGCTTTGAGCAGATGGCAATTATGAACCCTCACAAAATGGGTGTGATGTACAACCACTATGGGTTGATAATCAGCCCAGGCCATTATGTGCCAAGGCCGCCACGATACGGGGTAATGATCCCAGTACCACGGTGATTTCCACACTACATAGTTAGGAGAATAAACAAATCTCACTGCGGGCCAAAACCAAACATTTACATAAACTCCGATTACTTCAGGAGAACCTTTACCTACGGGTTGCTCTATATCCGCAGAAGGCTCTAAATAGTAGTTTTCTCCATAGAGGGCTTCGTCTCCAATGATCTGAAGATTTACCTCATTTTCTCCCGTTTTTTCAATAACAATAGAGGCTATATCTTGAGACTCTGTTTTGTTATAAACAGTCTGCAGCGTAATGGCATGTGCGTCTTCGACTGCACGATCTGTAACGCAGATATAATCTACGTTGTCGTCTCCGTTGATATCGAGGTTATTGATCCCGTTCTGTTTGTTCAGCGATTTTTCAAACTCTTCCGGCGACGAGGAAGATTTGAATAGGGAGAGAACAGCGTAAAGGTCGAGGCCATCACCGTGCATACCCAACTGACCCAATGACCTTGCAGGGAGAATAAGCGATACGGCGACAGGAAGAATTAAAATGTGTTTTTTCATAATGATCCGTTTTGAGTTAGACAGATGAAAACATCAATGGATTAATTAGCTTATTCCATCATAGTATAAATCCTCTTCTGATTGAATAATATCGGAGGTCTTGTAGTTATCAACCCGTTGCCGCCAATAAAAAAATGCGACAGGAAACACTCCGTGAGACAGCTGTGTTAACCTTGTGCCAATGGAAAAGAGAGATTTCCGA
>JADLBA010000086.1 GCA_020848015.1 Crocinitomicaceae bacterium
GTAAAAGCTGCCTGGAAAGGGGAACTGGAAACAGTTAAGGCGTTGGTAGAATCAGGGGTTTCGGTGAATGATGTTGATCGCTATGGGCTTAGTGCACTACATGCGGCGGCGCAAAACAGCAACTATGAGCAATTCTCCTTCCTGCTTGAAAATGGAGCTGATCCAAATTATGTTTATGGTTGCACCCACGAAACACCCATTTTTTGGGTGAACTGGAATTTAAATGACAGGGGTAAGCTGAATTTTTATCAATTGCTTATTGATAAAGGCGCAAACCTGCAGACTGTTAACTATAAGGGAAAAACAATATACCAAATATTGAAGGAGCAGGTTTATCTTAAAGATGATGCGAAGTTTTTGAAGTCTAAGGGGGCAAAATAAAATCATCGTTATCCTGTCATGACAGAATGGGGAACATTCGCGAATGTCTTGTTTTAGTCAGACTAAAACGATTGTCAATTTCTGCTTCATGAAGGAATAGTTGCTATTGATGAAAGCTCACTCGTAATTTATGGAGAGAAATAAGTCGAAAGTAGAATTCCACCAGATACATAAGTGACTTCAGACAAAGTCTCTGTGCCATTCGATGGTGTATGGTCTGTATTGTTGTATCTCTGAAGGGATAGTTCTCTGTACTGTATTTTCCCCCTGCAAATTTATTATCTTCGTGCAATGAATGAAGGGCGTTTATCCCATATCCATACTCTTGGACAACTTCTATGGGCGAATATTGATTCAGGGTCTGTCATTGCCGGTTATAATTCTGACATCTTTCATTCACATTATATTGCAAATTCCTGTGCTCATCTTATCTAAATAGAGGAGAGAAATAATGACTATCCTGGAAAGTGCACACAACAGACATACACAACCGAATAAACCTTCGGTAGGCTTTTTTGGACGAAATGAGTGCGCTATTCTTGGCACTGAATGCTCTGCGGTAGAATCGCTGGTGACCTTGATCAGGAAGCGTTTTCCCGCCTTTCATATCGGCTATGCTGATGCTGATCATGCAAGAAGTGAAACACTCTTCAATGGTACCGATTTCACCGCAGGTGAGGGGAAGAGAACGGTTGTACTCTCAGAAAAGCAAAATGATTTTTTGTCCCGGTTTATCTTTTCTTCTTCCGATGCGGTACTCGTTAATGGAAACCACTTTGCCGGAAAAAGGCAATTGATCGTTGCAAATCCGGTAAAAGAACAGTCGCTGAGAAAAAGAAAGGAACAGATAACAAATCCTGTTGCGATCTTTCTTCCAGAAAATGTAAATGATGTACCTGAATATATTACAGAAGTAACCGGCGGGATAGATCTTCCGGTTTTCAGAGAAAACTATTTAGAAGATTTTTTTTTATTTTACGAAAAGAATTTTCTTGTTCCGCCGGTGTTGAATGGATTGGTGCTCACCGGTGGGAAAAGTTCCCGGATGGGAATGGATAAGAGCAAGATTAGTTACTTTGATAAGCCGCAATACGCCCAGACGGCAGACCTCCTGCTCGGTTGTACCTCTGATATTTGGCTTTCTTGCCGCGAAGAGCAACGACATGATTTTACTGAATTCAGGGACAGAATTATCGCGGACAAAATCATTGGAATTGGCCCTATGGGTGGGCTGATCAGTGCGATGATGCACAACCCTGATTCTGCTTGGTTAGTACTGCCCTGTGATATGCCGCTGCTTGATAAAGATACCGTTAGATATTTAGCAGATCATCGCAGCCCCTCTTCTTTTGCTACTGCTTTCCGAAATCTGGAAACGGGGCTGCCCGAACCGCTCGCTGCTATTTGGGAGCCAAAAGCCTACCAGCGCCTTGTCTGTTTTATGGCGCAGGGCATTATCTATCCTCGCGAAGTGTTAATTCAGTCCGATATTTGTTTGCTTGAACTACAATCAAATCTGAGGTTGTCAAACGTCAATACACCCGAAGATTGGGAAATACTTAAAAAGGTAAACCAAACACTGACCGAATGATTGTTCTGTCAGGAAATAAATACCTGTTTTTTCTTTTGCCGGTGCTTTTTTTTTCTTGCGGAAAAGAAAAAAACGAGTGTGCACCATTGGCGATTTTTGATCTCGGAAGAGATGTAAGAATCACCGGCATAGAAGTGTTGAATGACTCCACTTGGGTAGCCTGCGGCGGGATTCGAGGGGAAGCGGGATACTTCTTTCGAACACAAGATGCAGGGCTTCACTGGACAACACAACAGACAGGGGAAAGTTCTTGTATTTATACCATTGCTTTTACAGACAGCTTGCACGGTTTTGCTGGAGGTGATTTTCTGCGGATGTGGGAAACCATTGATGGGGGGCTCTCCTGGCAGTTTCGGTGGCTTGCTGATCAGGTGCCTTACCACGAACAAGACCGCCCCGCTATCCGCTCATTCTGTCTGAATGATGATCAACACCTATTTTTTTGTGGCGGAGAAAATCTTGGTACTGGTGTATGTTATGAATCAATAGATGCTGGAAAAAATTGGAATTTTGTTGTTTATCACCATGAAATGAGGAGTATTGACCGGAACCCTCTTGGACAATTGGTCGCCGGCGGCCACGGAATTCTGATGCACTCAGACAGCAGTATTTTTTCCATGAATCCGTGTAACTGGGAAAACGATTTTATTACCAGCCTCCGCTTTGTTTCTGAAAAAAATGTGGTGGCCGCCGGATTCAATGGTGGCATTTATCTTTCGGCAGATGCCGGAAATTCGTGGACAGAATCGTTAAAGCCTAATCGCCCGTTTCACCACCGCTCAGGGTGGAATTCAATCGCCGTTAAAGAAGGTGAAGTGATAGTTGCAGGCAAGAACGGAGAAATAGCACTTTCTGAAACCGGCGGTGATCAATGGGAGGAATATATTTTGTTGAATGAACCCCACCTGTTCCAGATTGTTCCTTTTGGCAATGATTATCTGGTGACGGGAGACCACGGAATGATTTACAAAATAAAGTTATGAATTCTATCGAATATTATCAACCCGAAATCCGCTTCGCCGACATTGATGCTATGGGGCATATTAACAATGCTGTTTATTTCAGTTATTTTGAGCAGGCGCGGATTCATTTTTTTTCACACTTGCTGAATACAGAGTGGAATTGGGAAAAGCGCGGAGTACTCGTAGCTCACAATGAAATTGACTATCTTCAACCGGTCTTTCTTCACGATAGTATTTTTATTGTCATTCAGTGCACACACTTGGGTACCAAGAGTTTTACACTTTCTTATGAAGTGAAAAAAAAATCTCGGAAAGAGGATGAACTTTGCGCAAGAGGATCCTCAGTACTGGTTTGTTTCAACCACGAAACGAAACAGACAGTTCCTGTTCCTGAAGAATGGAAAAATGCACTCACAGTGAGACCTGTTACCGGATGATTATTGCTTGAATACCGAATAGTCTGTAGGGTGTAGCAGGTTTCTACTTTTTGTGAAGTGAGAGCAGTGCTGCCGCCTTTTTCCCGGCGGGCAATGTGTGCAGAGCGCAGGGAGGCCGGCTCTGTGAATGGCCGGGTGGCAGTATGCCAGCCAGGCATCAGGACTTTCTCCGGCATCGCAGAATATGACGAATAATCATGAATGGATTGGCAACAACCCGGAAGGAGGAGCTCATTATGGTGCCTACGGCGACAATGATACATTGAATCCTCTGGTTGGAAATGGCGGCTGTCAAGGAACCGGCTCCAACTACAGTTACTCCACGGTAACGGGGCCGAAGAATTACCGGTGTTGCTTTGATCGCTCGCTGATTGGAGCATCTAAAAACAACACTTAGAGAGATTTCCTGCTCTGACAGAAGTATTCCCGATTTTTTCTCCCAAGAAAGCGGATATTCACTAAGAGTTATTCACAGTAATACGAGGTTTAAAAGACCGGGTTAGCAGTGTTGTTTCCTCTCAAATTATTGTCAACGAGGCGGTTAAAATATTAAGAATAATCATACAGGGCTTCTTTTTCCACCTTTAGATGAATATACCGTTACCGACTTTCACATATTCGTAAAAAAATCGTTCGCTTTGGGGGCTTTTTTTTAGCCGTTCCGCATATATTTGGCGAGAATATTTAACCATTGCCAATA
>JADLBA010000087.1 GCA_020848015.1 Crocinitomicaceae bacterium
CAGGTCTATCTGACTTGGGGCTATAATAGAGCCTATTACGACCGCAGTGATATTCATTTCAGGGGAGAGGGGTATGATTTTACGCTGGAACAAGCCAGAGCGGAGGATATGTGGGAGGGGTGGAATTCAAAAGTTTTTCTCCATCCCCGAACGCTCACAATTCCTCAGTTTAACTTCCGCGCCGGCTATTATTTTTGGAAAAATACTGCGCTGTCGTTGGGTTGGGATCACATGAAATACCACGTGATTGCCACCCAAGCGATGAAAATATCCGGACACATTGATGAAGATTATTTTCACAATGAAAATTATAACGGAAATTTTGACCACGAAACGGGCGACTTTAACCACGAAGAGATACTGTACAATCCGGACTTCATAGATTTTCATCATAGCAACGGATTCAATTTTGTGAGGGCAGCGATCGAGCAGCGAATTCCCTTTTTGCAATCTCCGGATAAAAAGCATATTCTTGCCATTAATGGGGCGGTATCTCTTGGTGTGCTGGTTCCGTGGACTGATTTTACTTTTTTCGGCCAGCGATACCTCAATAAACTTCACCTTTCAGGTTATGGAGTGAGTGCGGGAGTGGGGGTGCGTTATGAATTTTTCAAATGGTTTTTTATTCAGGGCAATGCACAGTTAGGATGGACTAACCTGCCAGACATCATGCTTCAGGATGCGCTGCCCAGCCGCGCGAGTCAGAAGATCACTTTTTTTGAGAGAAGTTGGGCAATTGGTGGTTATGTACCACTGTATAAAAATAAAAAATGGCCACAGAACATTGCTCCATGACCATTTCATAAAAATAAACACCAATTACTTCAGCGTAAGATCAGTCTGGCCGATCATATTTCCGCCTTCGTAAATAAATATTTTGTAATTGCCTTTTTTCAGCGTTCCCATTGCTGTGTAGAAGACACAGACATCGGTATCCTGCTGTTGGTAATCAATTTCGCGAGTCACACTGTAGGTCTCTTCTTTTCCTGAAACACTGATGGTGCCGGTTTCTTTTCCGGGGAGCACCGTTCCGTCGGGGCCGATAATTTTCAGGAAAAGATTTTTTGTGCCGGGTTTAATAATTGCGTTTTTACGAACGGTAAAGCAGGTTTTCAACATTTCGCATTTTGAAGCGCGGTCGGTTTCCACCTGTTTTCCGCTGCTTCGCAGGTTGATACCCGTGCTTGCGAACTCTCCGGTAGTCAGTACGGAACCTTTGTTGATCATTTCATTCTTGGTAGAAAGGTCGCTTTCTAATCCTCTGCTCTTTTCTTCGGCGGTAAGTGCCCTGCTTTCGGCATCGGCTTTTTCGGCAGTAAGCCGGTCATTGGCCTGATTCAGGCTGTCAATCTGGTGTATGTAACCCTTCATAATAGTTCGAAGGGTTTCGGTTTCTTTTTTCAGCTTGCTGATGTCATAGTCTTTGTTTTTAGCCTTTTTGATCAGCGCTTCGATCTCGTTTTTTTGCTGTTCGATCTGGGCAGCCATTTCTTCATTGTCGGTGCTGAGTGTATCATAGCTCATTTTCATGTCTTCGAGTTGAAGCGACAATACATCGCGCTCATCGAGGATAGTGTTTTTTTCGCGGTCAACGTACATGATCTGCTCATTTTTCTGGTTGAGCGAGTAACCCATGTAGCCTACCACGCCGAGCAGAACAGCGATAATACCGATGTAAACCTTGTTATTCATAGTTGTGAGATTATTATAAACAGCTTCTTCCGGCAAAAGTATATTTTCTATTTGCAGCCCTAACGAAGGAAAACAGGATTTTATTAATACTGTATTGTTTTTTAAGTTAGGAAGGGGCAGGAAGAACGATTTCTTCCTTTTCTGATTATTTAGATATGTTCCGTGTCTCTTATATAGGATTTCGTAAAAAAATCAATTTACCCTTTTAATTCAAAAAAATATCAGAATTCGTTAACTGAATTTTAAAATATTGTGGTAAGATATTGGATTTTACAAGTATTTTTTTTCTAAATAATACCATTTCTATCCATAAATAGTCCAATACAAATCTCAGAAGATTTGTGTTATTGTGGTGTTGGATAAAATTATCAAACTATTTTAAAAATAGAAATGGTATAATTTACGAACATTAAACTGCACGGACAGAAAGTTTTTCTCCTCATCGCAGGAAAATTTTCTCCCTGCCGTCCTCACAACGATGAAAACATTGGACTAAAGAAAAAAAACACAGCACTATTCCGAAAAAAATCCTTACCGGCTTCTCTGCACCTGTACTTACCAAAAAACAACAATTTTCCCCGAACCGCCTGCACCACCCGCTGCTTGTGAATAAGTACCACCACCACCGCCTGCTCCCGAATTAGCTGCTGCGGGGTTTCCCAAGCACGAATAATTACTCCCGTTGCCGCCGCCAATACCACCACCGCCACCGCCACCATAGTAGGTACCCCCTCTTCCTCCATTATTAGCACCAGGCTGACCTAATGCCGTATTAACCCCATACCCAGCGCCGCCGCCTGAGCCAAGGCTGGTGATAATTGAGCCGCCATAACCCCAGCCGCCGTTTCCGCCGCCCCCCTTGCCAGTCGCTCCGGTGCAGGTTCCGCAGTTTCCACCTTCGCCACCCGCAGCACCAATATTTATTCCCGGCCCCACAAAACTACTTGTACTGCCATTTGCACCCTTATTATTACCACCACCAGTTCCCCCTGCGCCACCGGAACCAATAGTAACTGTGTAGGAGTTGCCCGCAGTAACAGAAAAAATACTCTCAGCATAACCGCCGCCGCCACCACCACCCCCTTGCAGATAACCACTGGCATCACCAGTTCCGCCACCGCCTCCACCACCCCACACCTGCACCTTGATAAGGGTTACTCCCGAGGGAATTACAAAAGAACCGTCAGCGTTGAATACCTGCGAGAGTGTCCAGGGGACACCGCCGCCCAATGCGGCTACAGCCGCATCCACATAATCTTTGTTGACAGCATCTGATCCATTTACGGGTGGGTCTATCAGCCCGGTAATAGAACTCTGGCCGCTGCCGCCGGTCAACTGGATTGATTGATCAATTTCGACCTGTCCGATAATAATAGACGCAGGAATGACCAATAATAAACATACTAGTGATTGTTTTGTATGCATGGTAACTTTAGTTTTTGAATGAATTTATAAAAAATCTTTCATCAAATCATTTTAAAAAAACACACTTTATACCTCAACTTCCGGATGGTTATTACCAAAGGGTATTTTTTATGTGTGTATCGTGCCGGGTAATTATTACCACGTGATTTTCACCGCACCGACTCCTCCTTTCCCGCCATTGTATGGTGTTCCTCCATTTACGTTTCCTCCGCCACCACCACCGCCGGGAGTACCTCCGGTTCCACCGGTATTGCACCCGGGAGTTCCTCCATTACCACCATTTGCTCCTACGCCGCCGCCGCCTGCATTGCAACTTCCCGTT
Organism: Crocinitomicaceae bacterium; assembly: GCA_020848015.1. Classification (GTDB taxonomy): domain Bacteria; phylum Bacteroidota; class Bacteroidia; order Flavobacteriales_D; family Sanyastnellaceae; genus JADLBA01. The sequence goes on from JADLBA010000087.1 coordinate 3,440, forward strand.
CCTCCGTTTCCTCCGTTTCCTCCGGTGGTATTGATGGGTGCCGAACTGGCACCACCTGTTCCACCGGTAACAGTAGCGCCATTTCCACCAGTTGCGGTGATCAGCGAACCCACACTAGAACTTCCTCCATTACCACCGGTGCCACCACCACTTGCCCCAGCGGTACCACCGGCACCCACAACTACACTGATCGAAGACCCTGGAGTTACCGTATAACATCCGGCACCATAACCGCCGCCGCCGCCGCCACCCGCATTCTGAGTGGAACCCGCCCCGCCGCCGCCGCCACCGCCGGCCCCCCAGGCTTCAATGCAGATATAATTGGTACATACCGGAACAGTAAAAGTATGTGTGCCGGCGGTATTGTAAGCAGCCGAACTGACAACTGTTCCGTTCATCGGCAGTTTGATCACCGACTCTATTTTCCAGACCTTTCCCGTGGGGACGGTCTGTAATGAGGTGATGGATAATGCCTGAGAAAATTCGAGGGCTGTGCCATTCAGGGTAAACTCCAATGCCGAAATCAGCGAAACAGCGGCATTCATGGAAATCGTCTGCCCCTCGTGCAACCAGATGGGAAGGGGCAATCCCGTCGGGGATGCTGCCATTCCATCTATCATAATATAAGCCTGGCATTGGGCAGCGGATTTGGATGGTGGTAGAAGGGTAGCTACTGAAAAAAGCATCCCTAAAAGAACTGTGGGAATCCGGTTGGGCAATGGGAATAGTATGTTCATCATAGTATTGGTTGAGGCGGGTTCTAAACATTCATTCTATCTGGATTGATTCAAAAAAACCGATAGAACCCTCGATTCGATTTTCTTAAATCTCTGCTAATGTATAATACTTCGCATACTTTTTTCACCTGAAAGCTCACTTTTTTACGCTCTATTACAAATGCAAGTCTATTCTCTTTAAAAAAAAGGATCAAAGTTTAGTATTTAAATAATTATATTCATGTTCGATTTTATTATTTAAATTTTTTATCCCTTTTTTAATGATTTATTATACTCATAGGTTATTGTCACTAAAAATATTACATGTATTGAATTGATATCCATTTCAAACATATTCGTGTTGTTGAATGTAACCCGGATAAGTTTATTTCCAATTATAGCGTTTTCCTAAGTATCAGTAGCAATGGATACACCATTATCTGAATATAATCCTCTAAATGTTTCTCCCATGATGAACCTGCCGGAAGAATTTAATTTCAGAATAAATGCATCAAACATTCCGTTTAAAATTTTATTCAAAATGTTGCTGTCTTGGTCAAAGTCCACCGTGTCGTAAAACCCCCCGGTTATCAAAACAGCTTCTTCATCGTCCACGTCAATACACCGACCGGTATCATAATCGGCACCTTCAACAGATTCGCCCAAACCAGCTCTCCCGCTGGAGAATATTTTTCAATAAAAATATCTGCTAATCCATTAGAAACCAACATAACCGTATTTTCTCCGTGGCTAAAATTGCAGACACGGAAAAGGTGCCGGTTAAATATACTAACCCGTAAAGATCGGCTGTAATGGAATATGCCATTTCATCACTTATTCCACAGATATTTTTCACCCATTGGAATCTTGGAAAATTTATGCAAACAAAACAAGGCCAACAGAATTGTAACGATTAATTTCATATTCATTCTTTTTATTTGTGCAAGGTAAAAAACTACTTCTATTCAAAATAATGATTATTATATCTTCCATACAATAGTAGGGGAGAAGTATATCGTACTACTGCTGATACAAAGGTGGTATGCATATCAAAAAAGCCATCCGATCCTCACATTCAATGGTAAACTCATGATCCAGTAACGGCCTTCCTTACTTGCCACATAAAAAGCATTGAAATAATAGGGTGCTTCCATTGCATCCGAGGGGTCTATCCGCTCTTCATGTATCACGCTTCTGTAACGAAGGCCAAGGCCAGCAGAAAAATCCAAGAAAAAGTTATTGAAAAAAACCTGTCGGCCAAACTTGAGATGAAAACTAATCGTTTTCTTTTTGACTAAAAAAGTGTCCACGTAATTGGTATTATTGTAATTCGAATCGGCGAAAATATCCTCGATTCCAAACCTCCAGATGCCGCGGGAACTGCATTGAAGATAACTGCATTCCGCTGACAGGTAATTTCCCATTGGAGCTGCTTTTTTGTAATACCATTTTTCCTCTATTCCCACTCCAAATCCCTTGGTGTTGGGTCTGAACGGCTCTCTCCATTCCCAGACACTTGATGCAAAGAGGTAGCAGGCGGCAAACTGGGTTGAAAATTTATTTCCCGTTGGCCTCTCATAGCTCAGTTCAAGCCCAGGGTGTACAAACCCGATGAGTTTTAGCGGACTAAATTTGAACTGGCGGCTTCGACGAATGTGGGCGCTATCTATCGTAGCAAAATTATTTTCGGGGCTGTCCATGTCAATATAAATTTTACCAGGATAGGTAAATCTCTTAGGATTGGTGAAATCAACCAACATTCCCACGCCATACAGAAACCCGAGGTTAGACCAGAACGCCAATGAATTTTTTGCCCGAATCGTAATGTCCTTAGAAATAAAACCATCCGATACCTTCAAATGAAGCGGTTTACGTTGTCTCGGAACTTCAACCCGAGAAAATGTGTAATGACTATCGAGTGTATCTTCATCAAGAACTACTGTGGCCGGTTTTGACACAAAAATTTCGATGCGTTTGTTCCGGCTGTTGAAAAGGGTGGCGCAGGAACTCAGCATTACCATCACACCAAAAACAATAGCCGCTCTTCGCGTCGTCGTATTCATAGTTCAGGAATAGTTGCACAGGTTCATTTCAATAAATCATCTTTGGCTAAAATATCATCTTTCGCAGTAAGAACGATGAATCATTTAATTTTTATATTCTGCACCCCAGGAGGGGATTCAGCACACAAATTGGCTCCTTTTGGGGATCGCCTCACTGCCTGGCTTTCCACAGTGTGAACCAACCATGGACATTTTTTAAATCATAATAAAAAGGGGGATAGAATAGTATTTGTCTTGAGGCATAAATAAAAGTATCACTATTTTTGACGCGATTGTCAAGAAATACAATTCAAGATGCAAACAGAAAATTTAGGTGGATTCATTAGACAGCTCAGAGAACAGGCAGAAATGCCATTGCGGAAACTTGCTGCATTGCTCGACATTGACCAAAGTACATTAAGTAAATTGGAACGTGGCGAGCGACCAGTAAGCCGACAAATGTTGCCAATCATAGCAAAGACATTCAAAGTGGACGAGAAAGAACTTGTAATTAAGTTTATGAGCAAACAAGTGGCTTATCAACTGGCAGATGAGAAATATGCCAAAGACATTTTGATAGCGGCAGAGGAAGAACTTAGCTATGCTAAATCGCGAACACCTTTGAAAAAAGAAAAACCAAGTGAGCAAATAAAATACCTAAGCAAAAAGAACGGTAAGAAGTAATGGAATTACAATTAGAGAATTTAAAATATCAGGACACCGCTATTCAGGCAGTCATTAAAGTGTTTGACGGAACAGAGAAAAACACTTTTGACAATGCATGTATTGATGGAATACGTTCTAATTTTTATAAACTAACTGCTTCGCAGTTAGCCGACAATATTAAAGCGATTGCAAAAGAAAACGGCATTGATGAAGAAACTGCAAAGTATTCAGCCGACAATGACCTCTGTATTGAAATGGAAACCGGAACAGGTAAAACACTTGTTTATATCAAGACCATTTACGAGTTATACAAACACTACGCTTTTACTAAGTTCATAATTCTTGTTCCTTCAATTGCTATCAGACAAGGAACATTAGGAACATTTAAAACATTTGAAAAGCAATTGGAAAGCATTTACGGATTTAAGGTTTCGGCTTTTGATTATGACAGCAAGAAACTGAATACAGTA
>JADLBA010000088.1 GCA_020848015.1 Crocinitomicaceae bacterium
TCTTCAAAATTAGACTCCAAAGCCGCAGGAAGTCCAAAGTTAGTCGAGGTCTGATCTTTCAACTGTAGCCCGCTTGAATTCAGCGCACCATCGGTAAAAGGATTGCCGGTGTTGGAATACATATTCTTAAGCACCTGAGCATCGAGCACAGGCGCTTGTGTTTCTGAGTGTGTAGTTCTGATATAAGTGGTCAGTTCCCCTAACATCGCAATCCGCTTTGTTGAAGCGGAAAAATCTACCGATGCAAAATTGTATGTAACAGGTATCTGGTAGCTTGGTGTATGGTGTGCGGGAGTGATAGTTTCTTCATCCTTTTTACATGAAATAAGAGCGATAATCAAAAGAGTGGCGAAAAATCCCTTTCTCAATAAATGAATTTTGCTAATCATAAATAGTCGTATTATTATTTCGGGAAAGCGGGCAAAGTAACTTATAGAGCTATGGAATGACAATACCCCGATTGTGGTATTTAGAATGCTTCTCAATAAATTTATCTTGTTAATGGCCTGTCCGTGCAGGGGTGAAGAAAATTACTTTTATAAAGAAATTTTATTCACCTTTGTTTTCGATTACCTCATACACCAGTGTGGGGAACCTTAACAAATCAATTATTCATTTTATTTTTTATGAAAAAGTATTGTGTTCTTCTCTGTGCAGGAGTATTGATAACACTGTTTATGAATGGACAAAGCCAGGGTGTTTCCATCAACGCTAACGGATCACCGCCTGACGCATCAGCTATTCTCGATGTCAGTAGCACTACTCGGGGAGCGTTGATGCCGCGGATGAGCGCAGTGCAACGGGATCAGATTGTCAATCCGGCAGATGGCCTCCAGATTTATAACACTACCACACAATGTATTAATATCCGCACCGGATCTACATGGAAACAAGTATGTGGAGATTGTGATTTCAACAGCCCGGTAGCGGGAAACAGCGGACCTGTATGTGAAGGACAGACTCTGAGTCTGACAGCGACCACTATTTTGGGAGCTACTTATCAATGGACGGGGCCCAATAGTTTTGTCTCTACACAGCAGAACCCCAGTATTTCAAGTGTTACGCCTGCCGCCAGTGGATCTTATTCAGTTACCGCAACACTGAATGGCTGTACATCACAGCCTCAAAACACGGTTGCGACAGTAAACCCGATACCCGTTACACCTTCCGCCTCCAATGATGGGCCGGTTTGCGCGGGAGAACAACTCAACCTTTCAGCCAATACGATTAATGGTGCGACCTATTCATGGACCGGACCGAATGGTTATTCGGCTAATATCCAGAATCCTGCCATTATCAATACTCAGCTAGGTCATGCCGGCACATACAATGTTTCGGCAACCGTGAATGGCTGTGCATCTGCGACAGGTAATACCAATGTTGTTATCAATTCGATACCTGCCACACCCGGGACGATCTCCGGTGGAATATCTGTTTGTCCTAATAGTGCGGGCAATATTTATTCTATTGCTGCGGTGGCAGGGGCGACCTCTTACAACTGGTCGGTGCCATCAGGAGCCACCATTACACTCGATGCAGGCACCTCCATCACGGTGACTTTTGGTGCTACCCCTACTGGCAACGTGTCTGTCTCAGCAACGAATATCTGCGGAACTAGCTCTGCTAATACACTTGGAATTACTACCTCAATTATCTGTTCTCCTGATACATTCAATGCAACGAACACCGGAAAAACCGGATCCATTCAGACATTTACTGTTCCTTCGGGAGTAACATCACTAACGGTGGAAGCGTGGGGAGCGGCCGGCGGATCCTTATCAGGATATGCTGGTGGAAAGGGGGCGAGGATGAAAGGAACTTTTTCAGTAACCCCTGGGGAGCAAATTAAAATGTTGGTAGGCCAGATGGGAGAAACTGAACAAGGCGGTGGTGGCGGAGGGACGTTTGTAACCCGTGCAGACAACTCAATTCTTTTGATTGCCGGAGGGGGCGGGGGTGCAGGGAATATTGGTGTTGGCATTAATGCTACAACTGGTACTGCGGGGCAAACAGGAGTGGGAGGGGCGCAGGGAACGGGAGGAGATAACGGCGGGGGAGGTGGCGGTGCCAGTGGATATGGAGGAGGAGGAGGAGGAGGATATTGTGGAAATGGCGGTGACTGCGCGATCGATTATTATTCAGGAGGAACCGGCGGGAATGGCTGTGTGAACGGAACCAATGGGGGAGGCACGGTACAGGTTGGCAGCGGGGGAAAGAGTTTTCTAAATGGCGGAGCAGGAGGAGATTCTGATGGTGATGGCGGCTACGGCGGTGGTGCCGGATCAAAACACGGAAATGCTTGTGGTGGCGGTGGCGGCGGTTATTCCGGCGGTGGCGGCGGTGGATACAATGGCTCTCATGGGCAGGGCGGTGGCGGCGGTTCAATAAATAATGGAACATCTCAGTCAAATACATCGGGAGTGCAAAGCAGTCATGGGCAAGTGATATTAACCTGGTGAAAAAAAAATATCTGTATGGAGAAACTATACAGGTATTTTTTTATCCTGATTTTTATTTCTCAGGAACCAGAAAAATTTTTAAAAATGTTTTTCCGGGAGACTGGTATTCCATTACTAATTCTTTGTCGGTCAAGGAAAGAAGCACTCCGATATGTTTTTCTGAAGCGCCTAGTGTAGAATTTTCAATGGTAATCATCTTTCTCGACTCATCATAATTCCAGGTACCCGTGGTTATTTTTTCCCCGTCAGTCACCATGGCTCCGTGTGTATATTCAAAGGACATTCGGTTTCCTTTTTGTTCAGCAGATGGCGGTGATTTTTGTCCGCCGGACTCATAAAATGCAGGTTTCCAGGTTCGACATATTCGCTTCTCAACTTCTGCTGTGGTCTGGCAAAAAGAGGCAATGGGGAAGAGCAACAAGAGTATAATAGAAATATGTTTCATGCTGATTCAGAGTGATAGTAAAAGGGGCAAGTTAATGAAAATACGTTTGACCGGTTTCTTGAGTTACTTTCCAAACTATTATATTATCAGGTATGCCTAATGATCAATACTTCTCGTTACCTGTTGTATTTGTATGCCAGCAGGCATGAGTCTGTCTCCGTTGACACTTGAAACATTGATTGTTACCGTATGCTTTCTCTTTGTATGTTTGTGTGCTTTTGATAGAGCAAAAACCTTTAATTAATCTAATTACTGATGAAAAGAATACTATTTTCGGTTATTTGCGGGGTGTCAATATTCACCTCTTTTATGGTTCGGGGGCAAAGTGAGGGGGTATCAATTAATTCATCTGGCGCGGCGCCTCATCCATCAGCGATGATTGATATCAGCAGCACCACAAAGGGAGCGCTGATACCGCGTATGACACTGACCGAAAGAAATGCAATATCTTACCCGGCGTTGGGTTTGCAGGTTTTTAATACCACTACTAATTGTGTGAATATATGGATGGGAAGTTCGTGGAAGCAGATTTGCGGAGATTGTGATTTTAACAGCCCGGTGGCAGGGAATAGCGGCCCATTGTGCGAAGGCTCTAACCTGCAATTAACAGCGACATCCATTGTGGGAGCAACCTACCAATGGACAGGCCCCGACGGATATATATCAAATAGCCAAAATCCGGTTATCTCTAATGCTACCGCTTCGGCAAGTGGTTCGTATTCTGTAACTGCTACGCTTAATGGATGTACTTCACAACCTCAAAGTACGGTTGCTACTATTAATGCAACACCCGCCACTCCCACAGCTACTAATGATGGGCCGGCTTGTGTTGGTGCCCCCCTTTCTCTTTCTGCTACCACTATTAATAATGCGAGTTATTCGTGGGCGGGGCCGAATGGTTATTCGGCTGCAGTACAAAATCCTGTTATCTCCAATGCAGAGCAGAACAATGCGGGGAACTATTCTGTGGTTGCATCGGTCAATGGTTGTAATTCTGCTCCGGGAAGTACTTCTGTCAGCATCAATGCAACACCATTAACACCGGGTACTATTACCGGGTCTTCTACAGTTTGTGCGAATGCAACGGGGCAGACTTATTCTATTAGCCCGGTGGCAGGAGCGACTTCATATAACTGGTATATACCGGCGGGAGCATCTATTGAGTCGAACAACGGCACCTCTATCGCTATTACGATGGGCAGTTCTTCGGGAAATGTGAGTGTTACCGCATCCAATAGTTGTGGAACGAGCAGCGCAAGTATATTGTCTGTTACTGTTAATCCCGTACCCTCGTCTGCATTTTCGATCAATCCCTCCTCGCCTATTACCGGGCAGTCGGTGACTTTCTCTGCGAATACTTCCGGCGCAACCTACGCCTGGACTTTCCCTTCTGGAAACCCATCGTCAGCGAGTGTCCAGAACACCTCTTCTTCCTGGTCATCTGGAGGCACATACAATGTTGAACTCACTGTTTTGATGAATGGCTGTTCATCAACCACTACAACTCCGCTCGTTGTGGCATCGTGTCAACCGGTTCATTTCAGGACATACAGTTTTACACAAAACTCTGCTCCGTCGGGAGCGCAATGCAGTGACTGGACGGCTTTCCGCGCCTCACTCACTCCAGGGTCTTATTGCAGCGTAACCCTTAGTGGAAGCCAGTTTCCGGGCGGGTATGTATGCACGGACGCTACTGCTGTGAATCAGATTGCCTCGTTTTTAAAAAATGGTCCATCAGGAACAATTGTCTCGTGTAACGGGATGAACTGGTCGAATCACGATTCTATAGACTGGTTTTATGTCTATAATAATGTGGGGGCATCTTGTGACAAAAACGCCTGCCTGCGACCCTGCATTGGCAACTTGAACTGGGGTGGATTTAATACACAGATATGTGGTGCCCCAACCCAGACGATCAGCATCAGTTTTAATCAATAACGCCTGAAGTTCTGGGAGTACCGTACTCCCAGATGCAATATTCCCTAGCATTGAAATGAATTATTTCCGCATTTGCACTGCACGAAGCCTGAAATTAACGGGGCGCAAGGGGTTTCAGTTATACATGCTGCATTGTTTTCTGAATCAGCGATGCATTCACTCCATTGTTTTGTAAGTTTGGCTTCCCTTTATTAAGACTTAGACCTAAACGAATAATAACATCAAGCATTATAAGCACATGAAAACTTTTTTTCCTTGTTTGCTTTCGCTATTACTTATTGTGAAAGTTTCAGCACAGTCCAATGGAGTTTCCATCAATAACTCCGGCGCAGTTCCAGATCCTTCTGCTATATTAGATGTAAGCAGCACAACGAAAGGGGCGCTGATACCCCGCATGACACAAACAGAAAGAAATGCAATATCCAACCCAGCGCTTGGTCTGCAGGTTTTTAACACTACTACGAACTGCCTGAATATGTGGAACGGGAGTACGTGGAAACAATCATGTTTTGATTGTGATTTTCAAAGCCCGACAGCATCCAATAATGGACCTATTTGCGAGGGATCCACACTGAATCTCTCTGCTGCAACTATTCCAGGGGCAGCCTACCAATGGACAGGGCCGAA
>JADLBA010000089.1 GCA_020848015.1 Crocinitomicaceae bacterium
CTGTTTTGATAGATGAATGGCAGTGGCACGTCCAATGCCGGATCCAGCGCCAGTAATAAGATAGGTAGATGTTTTCATTTGCAGCGAATGTAAGCAAACAGGGGATTGCTACGGACAATGAATAATCCTGTGTGAATTCAGCTTTGGCTGCTATTTGCTTTTGTTACTTCAGAATAATAATTATTGCAGTGATTAGTGATGCCTCATTTTTATACTATTTTCATTGCTCAAGGAGAACTGTGGATATTAATTTCATTTTTGAGAGATGCAACTTAGATTTGACGGACGATTTAATAATTCTGATGAAATTCAATTTAAGTGAAATTACCGAACTGATTAGAACGAGGCGCTCGGTTAGACCTGAACTGTTCAATAGAAGAAAAATTCATCGCGAACAGTTAGAGTTGATTCTGAATAATGCGATATGGGCTCCCTCTCATGGGATGACTCAGCCGTGGAGATTTTCTGTTTTTTTTGATGAAGGGCTGAAAAAAATCAGTGATTTTTTACCTGAATTGTACAAAAGCACAGTATCACCTGGAATGTTCAAGCAGGCGAAATATGACCGGCTGAAAGAAAGACCCCTGCTTTCCTCTGCAGTGATAGCAGTTTCAATGGAGCGTGATAAAAGTGAAAAAATTGCTGAAATTGAAGAGATAGAAGCGGTGGCGTGCGCGATACAGAATATGTACCTTACATGTACAGCTTATGGAATTGGTGCTTACTGGTCATCTCCATCAATGATATACAATAGTAAAATGAACGATTTTCTGGGACTTGAAGAGAAGGGAAAATGTCTGTCACTGTTCTACCTGGGCTATACAGATGAAGAATGGCCTACATCGCACAGAAGACCTGTTGAATACGTTACGAAATGGATAGTTGAATAATTGGAGAGAGGGAGTCCGATGAAACAGAATACCATCAGTGCTGTAGCGGGACTTCTATTGATCGGGTCAATTTTCTTTGGACAGGCGGTGTTAGCGCAGGAAAAAGTGACCGCCTTTGGAATTCAGTTCAAGCCAATGATTCCGAGTAAATATTTTGGAACTGGGTCTGAACGTTTCGATGGTGACGAATTTTCTGTCAACTTTTCTCCACTTCCCGGATATAATTTTGGAATGATCATTCGGCAAGGGCTTACCAAAAGACTAAGTATGGAGACAGGAATCAATATGGTGCAGAGAAGATTCCGGTTGGGCATTGACCATACAATTCTTAAGGAAGAAAAAAATCTTGATTTCAGGTTAATTGGTTATGAAATTCCTGTTCAGGCGCTCGTTTACGTACGTTTGGACAATAAACTTTGGATGAATGCAAGCGGAGGATTTAGCATTGATGTTTATCCGAGTAATGTGAAAAGCAGCACAAGTACCTTCGTCGACTCGCTCTCGGTAAATATTGAGCAGTTCACACTAAGACGAAACTGGATTCAATTTGCGTTGCTTGCTAATTATGGTTTCGAATGGCGAACGGAAAAATCGGGTTATATCTATCTTGGTGCCTCCTTCCACCGGCCGTTTACAGATATTGCTTATACCAACGCGGTGGTAACAGTTGATAATAATCCGTCGGGACTTATATACGCACTCAACGGATCTTACCTTACTGTTGATCTGCGATATTTTTTTCACGAAGATGGGAAAAGGGCAAAGAAAAGTATGCGAAGTGAACCGCTGAATAAGTAACGACTCGTGTCTTAGCCCCCTGAAATGCTGGAGAAAAATCCTTAATCAGTTTAGGTCTTCGGAATATTTCGGATGTATGAAAAAGCGAAGAAAATTTATCCTGAAGCGCACCAATCCATTTTACAGGAAATTCGCAGGGAAGCTGAATGGAGACCGTGATTATATACAACCTCTTGCTCACCGGAATGGCAAAGAAGAGGTTTGTCGTTGTTCTAAAGGCCGAGCACAATGCGATTTTAACGATTAGTAACCAGATTAAAAGTCATCAGCACTTCATTGTTGATCGCTTTGTCTCCTAGATCGCTGAAAAATGAGGGAGAGCCATACCTCACATCAAATTTGCTTCGGTCAAAAGAAAAGGTTCCGGATATCAGAAGTTGTTCAACATTGTGAATCAATTTTGCAGGGAAGGTAACATCTTGCGTAATGCCTTTGATGGTGAGTTTCCCCTTCACTTCATGTGTATTCCCTGATGCATCTTTTTTTGGATTTCCTGAAACGAGTACCAGTTCTGCATCCGGGAATTTTGCTGTATTGAAAAAATCCTCTCCTTTCAGGTGATTGACAAGTTTTGCGTTGTAACTGGCATCTGTTACATCTGAGTTGGTAAGCGAATTGACATCAACTTTTATCTTTCCAGAAGTAATAGTATTACCGGTGAGCGTTACTACACCGCTTGAAACGCGGAGCGTTCCGATGTGCCTGGAGCCGGTTACTTTTTCTCCTTTCCATTCGAGCTGGCTATTCTTATAGTCAACGATGTACTTGCCGTCTTTAGCTTGGGCAAAAGCCGTCGTTCCTATAAGAAAGAGAAACGAAACCGTGATAAATTGTTTGATCATATCTTGAATTGTATTAAGTGCTTATTGTTGTTTCGATGAACGCAGCTTGTCAAGCAGTTTATTTACTATTGATGCCTCCTCCTCTGAAAGAATGCTCAAAACATTCCTCATCTTTTCCATTGGCCCGTCAATTTGCATTAACAGTGCCATGCCACGCGGTGTCACTTTTACTTCAACTTGTCTGCGATCCTGCGGGCATATTTTTCTTTCTACCAGCCCCTTTTCAAGCAACTTATTCACCAGCCGGGAAGCATTGCTACTTTTATCCAGCATTCTTTCAATGAGACAATTTACTGAAACGGGGGTCCCCTTTTGCCCTCGCAGTATTCGCAGAATATTATACTGTTGCATGGAAATGCCAAAGGGTTTCAGCAATTGAGAATGCTGATTGCTAAGCCAGTTAGTGGTGTAAAATAAATTAACCGCGAGCTTGTGATACTCACTGTTAAACCTACCCTGTTGAATAGCTTGATTAATAGTAATCATTCCGCCGCAAATGTATGTATATACATTTAATGTAAATACATAAAATTTTCTAAAATTATTAAGTGTCTGAAAATCACTATAAAAATGATGATTTTTTGTAACATAGCATTCTGTCAGACGTTGAATAGAATAACCTCGTTCAATGAAGTTATCCGTTTCCATAGTAGTCCTTTTTTTTTCTACTGCCGGTTTGTTAGCACAACAATCTGTAGGAAAGCAGATAGTGGTGAGTGGAAAGATTACTGAACTTTCTTTAAAGGATTCTTCAGAAAAACTTTTGAACGGTGCTACGGTGGAGGTTTGGGCAGATGGAAAGCACATCCTGTCAATGACTTCGGAAAGCGCCGGTCGCTACCAAGGGTTGTTGCCTTTTCACAAGGTTTACAGGTTTCATTACAAAATGAATTCCTATATTGGAAAAATAGTTGAATTCGACGCGACAGATTTTCTGTACGACAGAAGTCGTGCGGTAGCAATCAATATTGATATGGCACTTTTCAGGAATAACAATTATATGGGACTTGATTTTCTGAGTGAAGTTCCCATTGGAAAAGCGACGTATAAAAACAAGGCAGTAGTGTGGGATTATACTCATACTGCTTCAGTAAGCAGCCGGATAAAATCAGTGCTAAAAGCATACGGGAAATAACTTTTGTCTGTTGAAAAGCATTTGATTGTCAGTAGTTGAAAGTTCATGTTTCTCTTCATTTTTGAAGTGATGAAACAGATTTCAATTCTTCTCTTTCTCATATTGACATTTAATGTAGCCAATGCAAAAAAAAAGGGTTCTGCAGAGGGTGGTTTTGTGCTGGAAGGCCAAATAATGGAAACCGATATTATCAACGGAGACAGGAAACCGGCCCCCATGGTGCAGATAGTGATTTATCAGGAAAAGGAAATCTATGTGGCATTTTATTCTGACGCAACAGGCAATTATAAATTTCTTCTTCCCGGCGGCCACGATTACGAAGTGTGGTTTGGCGGGAGTTCCTACGTAAACAAAAAGGTGAATATTGATGCGAAAGAATGCTCAGGAAAAAACACGAGCACTCATCTTTTGTTGGATATAGAACTGTTCAGACCCGTTGATGGGTATGATTTTTTTCCATTAAATGATGCGTATGCGCAGATAGCGTGGGATCATAATGGAGAACGGTTCATCTCAGACAGGAGCTACGAGGAAACAAAAGAAAGAGAACTCGATAAAATTTTTCGGAAGATAAAAAAAGCTAATCCTAAGGGCACCTGAGTTTTACAATCCTGTTACATTTCCTTTTTTCAGGTTGAACTACCTTCGCCGGCGCACTAATCGCGTACCTACTACTTGGAAAAAAAAGAAAAAAAAGAAGAAAAGCGCCTTTCAAAAGAAGCTCTGCGGCGCTCGCTGGGTGTATTCAATTACCTGCGCCCTCATTGGTTTATTTTTAGCATCGGTATTTTGTTGCTGATACTTTCAGGAGTATTGGTACTTTCTATTACGGCGCTATTGGGGCTGCTGATGGCACCGGGACAGGAACTTTCGGTAACCGGCGGTCCTTTTACTGCTTCCATTCTCGACAAGGTAAAAATGTATTCTTCTTTTGGGGGGACAGGTATAACCCTGACAGCATTGGTTGTTTTGCTTATTATTCAAGGGTTCTTTTCATTTTTCAGGGTGTATATTTTTTCTTATGTAACAGAAAATGCAATGCTCCGGTTGAGGAATGATGCATTCGGTACTATTATCCGGATGCCAATGCAGTTTTTCAATGAGAGGAGAGTAGGGGATCTTGGCAGCCGGCTTTCTTCTGATATTTCGACGATACAGGAAACGCTGCAATGGACTCTTGCGGAATTCATCCGCCAGATTGTCATTATTGTTATTGGAATTGGTGGCCTTGTTGCTTTTTCATACAAACTTACGCTGGTGATGCTGGGGAGTCTGCCGGTAATGATCATTGTGATGGTGGTATTCGGGCGGTATATCAGAAAACTCGGAAAGGCGACCCAGAACAAGGTGGCAGAGTCGGGCGTGATTGTCAACGAAACGCTGACCGGCATTGTCAATGTAAAGAGTTTTACCAACGAGGCATACGAAACAAGTCGCTTTGGTGAAACCGCCAGGAGCATTCGGCGTTATGCAATGAAGAGCGCTGTGTGGAGAGGAGTATTCGGCACCTTTATAATTATATTTCTTTTTGGTGCGCTGGGTCTTGTCATTGGGGTGGGAGCACATCTGCGTGATACAGGTGAATTAGGTGCTGAGTCGTTGACACAATTTATCATGGTAACAGGAGTAGTGGCCGGCTCGATCGGTGGCCTCGCAGCACAGATGGGGACTATCCAGCGGAGTATCGGAATCATTGAAAGTGTCATGGAAATTCTGAGTTTTAAAACAGAAGAAAAGGATCAGGCTCCGAAAGAAAGCATCTCTGGTTTTGAAGGTAAGATCACTTTTGAGAAAGTGTCATTTCATTATGCATCAAGACCCGAAGTTGAAGTACTGAAGGACGTATCATTTTCGGTAAATTCAGGAGAGCAGATCGCACTAGTGGGGTCTTCCGGCTCTGGAAAAAGCACTATTGCGGCGTTGATACAGCGATTTTATAATCCCATCAGTGGGACAATAAAATTTGATGATCGGCCTGCTGCTGTCTATGGGCTTACCGCACTTCGCGAGCAAATGGCTTTTGTCCCGCAGGAAGTGATTCTTTTTGGAGGAACGATAAGGGAGAATATTGCCTATGGGAAACCTGGTGCGACTGACGAAGAAATTACGGAGGCGGCAAGTCAGGCCAACGCACTTGATTTTATTCTCGCTTTTCCCGACCGTTTCAACACGATTGTGGGGGAAAGGGGGATTCAGCTCTCTGGGGGTCAGCGGCAGAGAATTGCCATTGCCCGCGCTGTTTTGCGCAACCCACGGATACTGATCCTTGATGAAGCCACCAGTTCGCTCGACAGCGAAAGTGAACGCATAGTGCAGGAGGCACTCGAGAAGCTGATGAAAGGGAGAACCTCGGTCGTCATTGCCCACAGGCTTTCGACGATCAGGAATGCCGACCGGATTGTTGTTCTCGACAGCGGAACCATCCGTGAGTCCGGCACCCACCAAGAACTGATGTCAGAGGAATTGGGACTTTACAGAAAACTGAGTGAGCTCCAATTTGAAAAAGAAAAAGTTCGTTCATGAATGAGGCTGCCGACACTTAGCTCTCTCTGAATCAATTCGTCGGATTTTAAGGGTTTTCTGCAGAAGGAGGCGTATTTTCGCCGGCTGTTGCTGCGGCGTGAGAAGGAAGCAAGAAAAAATACCTGCACAACGGCAATTTCAAAAATCAGGATTATGCAGACAAAAAAAAGAGCCCTCATTACGGGAATTACCGGGCAGGATGGAGCCTATCTCGCCGAACTCCTGCTGTCAAAAGGGTATGAGGTTCATGGTGTAAAGCGACGCAGTTCACTTTTTAATACCGACCGCATTGATCACCTATATAAAGACCAGCATGAGGAAGGAGTAAAGATGGTTCTTCACTACGGTGATCTTACTGACTCGACCAACCTTATCCGGCTTGTCCAGGAAACCGACCCCGATGAGATTTACAACCTCGCTGCACAAAGCCACGTGCACGTCTCTTTCGAAACTCCAGAATATACCGCTAATGCAGACGCAACAGGTACATTGAGGCTGCTGGAAGCCATTCGCATACTCGGAAGGGAAAAGAAAACGAGGTTTTACCAGGCATCTACTTCCGAGTTGTATGGCAAGGTGCAACAGGTACCACAGAATGAAAATACGCCTTTTTATCCGAGGAGTCCTTATGCAGTGGCCAAACTCTATGCTTTTTGGATCACTAAAAATTATCGCGAGGCTTATGGAATGTATGCCTGCAATGGCATACTCTTTAACCATGAATCGCCGTTGAGAGGTGAGACTTTTGTCACGAGAAAAATTACCCGCGCAGCAGCGAGGATCAAGTTGGGACTTCAGTCAAAACTTTTTCTGGGAAACCTCGATGCACAGCGAGACTGGGGCCATGCAAAAGATTATGTCGAAGGAATGTGGTTGATGATGCAGCAAAATGAGGCCGATGATTTTGTGCTCGCTACAGGTGAGACTTATTCAGTAAAGCATTTCTGTAATCTTGCATTCAAACACGCGGGAATGGAGATCGAATGGAAAGGCGAAGGGATCAACGAAAAAGGAATCAACAAAAAAGATGGACAGATAATGATAGAAATTGATCCTAAGTATTTTCGCCCTACGGAGGTGGATTTACTCGTCGGAGACTCGTCAAAAGCATTCGACAAACTCGGATGGAAACATAAGCATAACCTTGATCAGTTGGTGGAAGAAATGATGAAAGCCGACATTGATCTGTTTAACCGGGATCAATACCTTCTTGCAGGCGGCCACAAGATCATGAACTATCATGAGTGATTGTTTTACTTAATCATTTGATGAATAGTTGAAAAACGGGTCTTCCTCTCTTTTATATGCCGTGTTAAAGCCTTGGGTAAAGCTCGGTACAGACGTGTTTTATAGCCGATTAGAAATTAGGGGCTTTGATAAAATTCCGGAAGATTGCCCTGTGATTTTAATTTCCAATCATCAAAATGCTTTGATGGACCCATTGATTTGTTGTGTCAATTTTAAACGAGAACTACATTGGCTGACAAGAGCAGATATTTTCAAAAATCCACGGGTGAATCGTTTTCTCTACGCACTGAATATGCTTCCTATTTACCGGGAAAGGGATAAGGTGGGCGACCTCGCCGGGAAAAATGATGAAACTTTTTCCGCCTGCTATGAGCTTCTATCGAAAAAAAAAATTGTGGCAATGTTCCCGGAGGGAATGCACAGAGGCAAGAAACAACTACATCTGCCATTAAAAAAGGGATTGGTCAGACTGGCGTTCCGGTCGCTCGATGCTAACCCTGAAATAACTAATCTGTATATAGTCCCCGTGGGTCTTGATTATGAAAACTTTTATAGTTACCGTTCAAAACTACTGATCAATATTGGCCATCCGCTGGATGTTGCAGATTTTTATCCGATGTATAAAGAAGACCCTGTAAGAGCCATGTCTATCCTGATGAATCGTTCTGCTGAGGCTCTTTCGAATTGTATGATTGACATCAGAGACAATCACCATTACAATGACCTGATGTTACTTCGACCATTGTGCGATACCGTCGCAAAGGAGAACGACCTTTTTTCGCAATTCCAGGTTTTCAGAAGTGTTACAGGTAAAATTTCAAATGATCCCGATAGGTATGCAGAGATGTTGAGCGAAATTCACCAGTTTGTGAAATATGGAAAAAAATTGAAGTTGGATGGAAGTATCGGGAAAGATGATGTGCGTATAGGAAGATTGGTGGCACAGGGGTTAAAAGCAGCTGCAGGTCTGCTGCCTGGAATGTTTGCATTTTTGTTTTTCGGGCCAGTTTATTTCGTTACTGAAAAATTAGGTTTGTCTGGAATAGATGATTCTCTTTTTAAAAATTCAATTAGACTTGTTTTTTGGGTTTTCTTAGTTCCGCTTTGGACGATGGTGATTTTTTTCCTTCTTATAACAGTAGGTATTTCGATGAAGTGGAGTGCCAGCGTAGTGGTGGCTGCAATCCTTTCCGGACTTGTTAGCCTTGCGTGGTGGAATTCTGTAAAATTGTTCAGAAAAATGATAAGAATTTACCGGATGAACGCCAGGTTTTCAGAAGATTTTATGCGTTGGAATTCTTTGAGAAAAAGCCTTTTTAAAAAAATACTGCAATTAAACAAAATCTGATTATGTACGCCAGGATCAACGGTCTTCAGCACATTGGTGTAGCAGTGAGTGACATGGAACTCTCACTGAAGTTTTACAGAAAATTTTTCGGATTGGATATTCCGTTTTTTGATGCCGTGGCAAGCGCACCTCTTATGCAGGTTTATACCAGAGGTGAAACCATTGTAAAAAGGGCGAGCATGATCATGAATCTGCAAGGAGGGTGTGCGATTGAGGTGATAAGACCTACTTCTTTTGAACCGTGCAAACCTTCTTTTGATATTGCGTTGGGCGATCTCGGAATACTGATTACACAGATAAAATGCAGGGATATTTTTAAATCATACGAGTATTGTAAAGAGCAAAATGCACCCTGCCTCTCTGAAATGCAAAAAAATCCTTCGGGAAGAGATACCTTCTTTATTTCGGATCCAGATGGGAACCGGTTTCAGTATTTGCAGGGCAAAGACTGGTACTCCAACACAGGGCACCACAGTGGCGGCGTAGAAGGGTGTTCTGTGGGTGTAACGGATATTGAACAATCATTCGGGTTATATAAAAACATTCTTGGCTTTGATCAGATAGTATATGACGTTACCGGAAAGTTTGATGAGTGGTCTTCGCTTCATGGGGGAGAAGGACGTTTCCGGCGAGTGTTGCTGTCGCAGTCGAGACCGGTGGGTGGAGGATTTGCCAGAGTAACCGGAAAAACATTTATTGAACTGATTCAAGCGCTTGATCGCAAGCCGCGCTACATTTTTCAAGATAGAATTTGGGCCGATACCGGCTTTGCTCATATAGGATTTGATGTAAAGGGGATGAATGTACTGGGAAAGGAACTGGCTAATTCAGGTTTTGCTTTTCGGTGTGACAGCCGGGATGCACTCGACATGGGTACCACAAAAGTGCATTGTACCTACATTGATGACTACGACAAAACCCCTATTGAAATGATTGAGGTTTATAAGGTCCCGATCATTGAAAAATGGGGCATTTATCTGAATGTGGAAAAGAGAGACCCGCTCAGACCTCTTCCTGATTTCATGTTGAAAGCTCTTCGCTTTAGCAGGATAAGAGATTGATGTGTAGCCTATCTTAAAGGCTGCTTCCGCAATATTCTTTCAAATAGACGCGGGAAAAAGCGTTGTACGAGGATTCCCAGTGTTTCCCTTCCTCCGACTGCAAACTCGTCTTTTCCTGCAAGTACTTTGTTTACGATGATGGCCGCACATTCTTTTGCACTCATTCCATGGAGTTGGTTAGTATCCATTTCGCCTGTCGCCTTACCGTCTTTGTTCAAAGCTGATCTTGAAATTTCAGTAGAAATGAAACCAGGAGTAACAAGGACGATGCGGATACCCTGATTTTCTAC
>JADLBA010000090.1 GCA_020848015.1 Crocinitomicaceae bacterium
CCATTGGCGGATTAGTTGATGCCCCTACATTGGGAACCGATGCGACCAACAAAGACTATGTAGATGCTGCTGTATCTGCCGGTGGCGGCGGCTCACTGCCGACGATGATCAGCGATGAGTCGTCCACCACAATGGATTATGGATCGGCGATGCGCTACTGCCGGAATCTGACAGAGGCCACTTTTTCAGACTGGCATCTACCCACTTTTGAAGAAATCTCCTATATATATTCCAAGGGAGGAACCAGCGTTTCAAACGAAAACTCTTCGAATTATGTATGGACGGTCGCCCAAGGTGTTTCTAATGGTTATAGTAACAGAATTCAATCAATCCGGTTTAGCGATGGGGTTAATTCCTACAATAGTGGTTCTGCTTTAATTTATGTTCGCTGTGTGAGGTAGTCCTGCCCTGCAATATCTTATGCATGAAATACTTCGCATTTATTGTGGATAAGGTTTGTAGTAGTTTGGCACAAAGGGTATTGCAATGATCTAAAAGAGAAAACAGAATTTTTTAAAAAAATTTTTCACCCTTTTTCGACATGAACAAAAAAAGGCTTTGTCTCATTACATTGATTATCTGCATAAATGCAATCGTCTCTGCGCAGGGCGTTGCCATTCATCCCGGTGCCACACCGCCAGACAACAGCGCTGCGATGGATATTGACATTCCTGGCAAAGGCACCTTGCTATCGAGAGCAGCGCTCACATCTGTCAGTCTCGCTTCACCTATCGTCAATCCTGCCGCCGGGCTGATCGTCTATAATACCACCCCGGCCAACGGGAATGTCTGTCCTGGTTATTACTACTGGAACGGCGAATCGCCGGGGCAGTGGATTCGCATGGATAATCAACCCTGCAGTTCTCCTACGGTTACCTGCCAAACTGGATGGAATATCACTGCGGGACCCACTACCGGAAATCTCGGTTGCGTCACCTTTTTGTATCGCAACAACCCTGTCACCTATACAACCGTACGGGCGGCAGATGGAAGGGAATGGCTCCGGCAGAATCTCGGCGCAGAAAGAGTGGCCTCCTCTTCTACAGACTATCTCGCTTATGGCGATCTATTCCAGTGGGGAAGATGGGACGACGGACACCAGGTGATCGAACGTCTCGGCCCAAGCAGTACTTCATTGGGCAACAACAGCAGCGCTTCCGTATCTACCGGCGGAGCGCCCAAGAGGCCAAATGATGTGAGTCCTGGCCCCGATGCCAATTTTTATTACAACGGTTCCATTTCCTATTTCTGGTGGGGAAACGGTATTTCGTCTGATCTCTACAATGGAACCACAACGGCTGATGTTACCGCTGGGCGTGGAATTGATCCGTGCAAACAATTACTCGGCGGAAGCTGGCATTTGCCAACGGGAGGTATGGGCGGTGAGTGGGCTACTTGGTGGGCTGCAGAAGGACTGACCACGGGTGCGGGAGCAAGGCTTGCGGCATTTAATTCGACTCTTCGTTTACCCGCTTCGGGCTGGCGAAGACCGTGGGAAGGCGCTCTATCTAACGTCGGTGATGAAGGGGTATATCGAAGCGCCACTGCGCATCCTTCAGTTGGCAATCATGCGATGCACTTGTATTTTAGTAATTCCGGGGGCTGGCCTGAAGATAATTTTTACAGAGCGTGCGGCGCTTCCGTGCGATGCCTACGAAATTGATACATAAAAAATCCAGTATTGAATGCGAATTATTCCATAGAATTTATTATTCTATTCATACCTTCGTTGAAGACTCGTGCTTGAGTGTTTCGGGTGCTTTTCATGGGAGTGCCCGGAACCCGCACGAGTATTTTTACGCATTGAATAGTAGCGCCTCAAGGATCGGGTTCGGAGGCTCCAATAAAGTTGAATAAGTTCAAAAGCGCTATTCAGCGCCAACGGGAGATTTAATTAGATACCACTTTTGCGGGGTAGTCTGAAAATTAAAATTTCGCGTCTTCATTCCATATCTAAAAAGAAATGAACAAAAAAAATCGTCTCTTGTCTTTCCCGCCAACGGCGAATTAATCCCCGCCAAAAAATAAAAAATAGAATTATTGAAAGAATATAAGCAAGGTTTATTGCAGGGCCTGACTCCTAATGTAAAAACAGGGGATGCCCTGTCACTGCCAACATCCCAACACGAATATATGGAGGTGAAACGAATCGGGAAGAACTATTCCCCGCAGAATAAGAAACTGTAAAAGCATATCAGGAAAAAATAACTTTGTAAACGAATAAAAGGATTCACAAAAAAACTGTAATCTCTTTTCAGGACGAGTCAGTATTTATTCAGTGCATTGTCCGTCATCACCACCTCCCGTTTGTACAAATTTCCACAGTGATTCTCCGGGACAACTGATCCCGTTCGCAATATTTCTTCAAAGCAGTGGGCAGGTGAAAAAGCAAAAGCGCAGTGTCACTCCTGACCGGCTTATATTTACACCGCCAAAAAAGAAAATTTTATAACAAACAGGATGCTTTTATCCGGTATCCGGTTTTAAACAAAAAATATGTCATCTACCCATTTCGCTGCCCGCCATATTGGCCCCAGATCAAATGAAACTAAAGCAATGCTCCAAACAATCGGAGTCCAAAGCATTGACGAATTGATTGAAAAGACGGTGCCGGCAGCTATACGACTCCAGCAGCCCCTCTCTGTAGGAGCTGCATTGAGTGAGGATACCTACCTTGCAAGGGTATGGAGCCTTGCACAAAAAAATAAGATACATAAAAGTTATATCGGTATGGGCTACCATCCGACCATTACTCCTGCTGTGATACTTCGCAATGTACTCGAGAACCCCGGCTGGTACACAGCCTATACTCCTTACCAGGCAGAGATTGCACAGGGCAGGTTGGAGGCACTGCTGAATTTTCAGACCATCGTTTCCGAGCTTACCGGACTTCCTATTGCAAATGCAAGTCTGCTCGATGAAGGAACGGCGGCGGCAGAAGCAATGATCCTTTTCCGTCATAGCATGACTAAAGAAAAGGAGCAATCAGGTGCCAATAAGTTTTTTGTTGACAGAGAGGTTTTTCCACAGACAATAGATGTGCTAAAGGGGCGTGCCTCCCGCCTGAAAGTGGAGCTTGTGGTGGGAAATTATTCCGACCATATTTTTACCGGTGACTACTTTGGTGCCATTGTACAATACCCAAACAACAGCGGACAGATCAACGACTACAAACGATTCGCTGAAAATGCACATGCTGCAGGTGTCTTTATTGCCGCAGCAGCAGACCTGCTCAGTCTTTCCCTGATCACTCCGCCGGGTGAATGGGGTGCTGATGTTTGCTTGGGCAGCTCACAGCGCTTTGGTGTTCCAATGGGCTATGGCGGGCCCCACGCCGCTTTCTTCTGTGCTAAGGAAGACTTCAAGCGCAATATGCCTGGGCGTATCATTGGTGTTTCGAAAGACCGGCATGGAAATATGGCTTATCGTATGGCATTGCAGACCCGCGAGCAGCACATCCGCCGGGAAAAGGCAACTTCCAATATTTGTACGGCTCAGGCGCTGCTGGCAGTTATGAGCTCCATGTATGGAGTATATCACGGCCCTGATGGCATCCTCTCTATCGCTGAAAGGGTGCACCGGTCGGCTTTTGCTCTTGCCGAAGTTTTGAAAACTAAAGGATTGGAAAATGAAAACACCTCCTTCTTTGACACCATAAAATTAAAAGTTTCGAGCGAATCGAACGTTCGTTCGGTTGCAGAAAAGATGGGGGTCAACCTCCGATATTTCGGAACCGGCCACGTCGGTATCAGTATCAATGAAGCTACCACAACAGAAGACCTGTCTGAATTAGTAGAAATCTTCACCTCTGCCTCCCTTCCCGTTTCCGTTTCTCCGGGTGTGGGATATAAAGGATTTGAGCGCTCATCGTCTTATATGACTCATCCGGTATTCAATACCCACCACAGTGAAACGGAAATGCTGCGCTACCTGAAAAAATTAGAAAACAAAGACCTCTCACTGGTTCATGCGATGATACCACTTGGATCGTGCACGATGAAGCTGAATGCCACCAGTGAAATGATTCCGGTTACCTGGCCTGAGTTTGCGAATATTCATCCGTTTGCTCCGGTAGATCAGACTACCGGCTACCAAGAAATGCTGCGTGAACTCGAAAATGATCTATGCAAGTGTACCGGATTTGCGGGGGTGTCACTTCAACCCAACTCCGGTGCTCAAGGCGAACTAGCAGGGTTGCTGGTGATCATGGCCTATCATGCAAGCAGAGGGGAGCAGCAAAGGAATATCTGTCTGATACCATCCTCTGCACATGGTACTAATCCCGCATCGGCAGTGATGGCTGGATTAGAGGTCGTAGTGGTGAAATGCGACGAAAATGGAAACGTAGATGTCTCGGATTTGAAATTGAAATCGGAGCAATACAAAGATCGTCTCGCAGCGCTGATGATCACCTATCCTTCCACCCACGGTGTATATGAAGAAGCTATTCGCGAGATTACGCATATTGTGCATGAAAATGGCGGACAGGTTTATATGGACGGAGCTAACATGAATGCGCAGGTAGGTCTTACCAATCCCGGTAATATCGGTGCAGATGTCTGTCATCTAAATCTTCACAAAACATTTGCTATACCGCACGGCGGAGGAGGCCCTGGTGTAGGGCCGATCGGCGTAGCACAACATCTCGTTCCGTTTTTACCCGGTAATCAGGTGATCAAAACAGGCGGAGAACAGGCAATTCCCGCTGTGAGCAGTGCGCCTTGGGGAAGCGCATTGATCCTGCTGATCTCTTACGGATATATCAAAATGCTCGGTTCGGAGGGATTAACGAAAGCTACGTGCTATGCGATCCTCAATGCAAACTATATGCGCGCAAGGTTAGGCAAGCATTATGATGTTCTTTACACAGGAGCACACGGCACAGTAGCACACGAAATGATTCTCGACTGCCGCTCGTTTAAGGCTGCCGGTATCGAAGTGGAAGACATTGCAAAACGCCTGATGGATTATGGCTTCCACGCTCCGACGGTATCTTTTCCGGTGGCTGGTACCTTGATGGTGGAACCCACCGAGAGCGAACCAAAAGCAGAACTCGATCGCTTTTGTGATGCAATGATCGCAATAAGAAAAGAAATCGCTGAGGTAGAATCGGGTGAAGCAGATAAGCAGGACAATGTATTGAAAATGGCTCCACACACTGCACTTGAACTGACTGCTGATGAATGGCACCACTCTTATTCGAGAGAAAAGGCGGCCTATCCGGCAGCGATACTCCGGCACAATAAATTCTGGTCCTCCGTTGGAAGAGTGGATAATGCTTATGGCGACAGGAACCTTGTGTGTACCTGCCCCCCATTAGAAGAATACGAGGCGCTGGGAGTATAAGAACAACTATTCTGAAAGGGTTGCTACTTCCGCTGTTTTACCACCTGTCAAAATAATTTTCTCTATTTTTAAAGGAGATATAATTTCCTATTGACCAAGAGCTATTGTTCTTGTAGCAGTTTTTTACTTCTATTTCGTATTTTACTTCTTTGTATTCAAAGTTGAGAAATAAGTCTGCACTTTCAATTCCATTTTCTCTTTTGTGGTCAAAGTCAATCAACACAAGTTTTGATTTATTCCAGTCTATACCACGATTTTCCGCCTCAGTTCTAAGACCATCATAAGATCGTTTCAGTGATTCTATACTCGATTTGAGGTTGGACTCCAGAGCCTTCATTCTCTCTTCCTTAGCGTCCTTATCCAATGTTGATACGTCTATCAGTTCCTTATATTCAGAAAGATTGAGCATCAAATCGGCTATCTCTTTGTACCTGTCCCCTGAAATCAATTGAAAAATTCTTTTTCCAAAATCCTCCATTCCACCATCACTGCACTTGCGATGAGAGCAGGAGGACAGGAGTGAAAGGGGTATAAACAATAGAAGGTATCTCATTTAATTTTTATTAGGTATTTTTCAACCGGTCTTTTTCTTGAGGGGGCAAAATAAATATCACACACCAATTACTCAATAACAATTCCCCATCATTGATGGTATGCTCTTGATCGTTGTAAATATATCATATTTCTACTGGGGAAATAATCGAAGTCATCTAATGGGCTTTCCCTTCTAAATGCAATCCAAAAAAACCTTAATGCGTAAGCCTCGGTTGCCCCACCGGCTCTGGCAAATGAGGGATAATGTCCTATTTCGATTCACCAACAATGTGGCATACATTGTGAGAAAAATTTCTCTGCCTTCTTTCTATGAGATTTTGAATAGCAATGGATAATTTAATTAATTTCGTTATGTAATTCAGTCGGTGAACTTGTTTGATAATCAAATAAGACTGATTACTTCACTTTAACTAACCCATCCATGAAAAAGTCAATTGCTCGGATCACTTCGCAATATTCCTTACAAGTTATATTGGCATTGCTGTTATTAATGCAACTTACCTCATTAGCACAACAAGGAGTTTCCATTAGCGCGAATGCAAGTCCACCTCACCCGTCTGCCGGCCTTGACGTAAATTTTAATGACAAAGGATTTTTACCGCCCCGGCTCACTACCGCTCAGCGAAACGCAATCATCAACCCTGCCGCTGGCCTGCAGGTATATAATACAGAAAACGAATGTCTTGAAATATATGCCGGAGGACAATGGAATTCAATCTGGTGTTATTGTGTAGAATCTACAGCGCCCACTGGCATTTCCGGTACTAACTCACTCTGTGCAGGTAACGGTACACTTCTCTCCGTAGAAGGGGGATCACTTGGCACCGGCGCATCATGGCAATGGTATTCCGGCAGTTGTGGGGGCACGCCCGAAGGAACTGGTTCCGAAATCAATGTAACTCCCGGGGCTACTATCAACTACTATGTAAGAGCAGTAGGAAACTGCAGTACAACAGTATGTACTCAGGTTACGGTAACGGTCAATGCTATTCCGGCGGCACCGGTTTCTACTGCTGCCACCAATATCAGTCAGAGTGGGTTTCAGGCCAACTGGAATGCATCTTCCGGTGCCACCACTTATTTTCTTGATGTATCCACGAGTCCGGTATTTGGTTCATTTGTCGCAGGATATAACAACCTGGAGGTGGGTAACACCACCAACTATTCTGTTTCCGGTCTTTCAGAGTTTACAACTTATTATTACAGGGTAAGGGCACAGGCAGATTGCGGCACTAGTCCCGGTTCTAATGTGAATACGGTAGCCACTATTGGCCCTGTATTATATGCATTTACAAACTGCGGACAAACCGGCAGGCAAGGGCCTTCTCAATCACAATGCAGCAGCAGTTATTCTATGACTTCCCTCGATGGGCTGGTAACAGTTAACAGCGGTATTCAACAATTTGCCATACCGTATTCAGGGACATATCGGGTCACTGCGAAAGGAGCTGCCGGTGGTGGAGCGCCTAAGAACTCATTGCTGGGTGGCCGCGGAGCCATAATACAGGGAGATTTCTATTTCACCGCAGGAGAAGTTGTGAAAGTACTTGTCGGCCAGATGGGCACTGCTCCTCCCGCTAATGGTAGCGGAGATGGCGGTGGAGGTGCCGGTGGCGGAGGTTCATTTGTCGTCCGGTCTGATAATACAATTGTTGTAATTGCTGGAGGTGGATGCGGGGCATCCGGCGATTACGTTAATGATACCAATCACGGATATGATGCCGCAACCGGAACCAGTGGAGTGGATGGACAATATGGAGGAGGATACAAAGGGATCAATGGACAGGGAGCAACACGCGGCCCATCTTATACCGGTGGTGGCGGTGGTGGGTTTCTTACCAATGGAGATGCGGCCGGATCATCGCCGGGGAGTCCATACAGTGGTGGGTCATTTCAGGGAGGCTTTGCTTTTCTTAATGGTGGTGAAGGAGGAAATGTTCCATCTCCGGATTCTCCTGGAGGTTTCGGCGGAGGGGGCGTTGGGCATGCAGCGTATGCCAATACCTCTGGTGGCGGTGGTGGCTATTCCGGTGGTGGTGGCGGCGGATTGTCATATAGTGTACAATCTTATGGGTCTGGTGGTGGTGGCGGAAGTTTTCTTCACTCCAGTGTACAAAACCCTGCAACATCTAACGGTTCGTGGAGCACAACCGGCAGCGAGCCGCAAAGTGTTTATTCAGGATCTGTAACGGACATAGGAAGCTGGAATAACAGCCAAGGTGCTGTTCAGATCGAACTTATTAACTAATTAAAAACAGAGTGAATAATGCCATAAAAAGACAGCTCTTTCCTAGTATCCCTTTATATAAAAGTATTCAATAGTTTTAGCGAAGAAGATTGATATGACCCTCAAAAATTCTTGATGATTGGGGGGCAGGCATTGATATTACAATTTTATAGATGTACACTCCATCGGGCACGTAGCTATTTCCTTCCCGATAATTTCCCGTCCAGGGTATATTCGGGTCGGTTGATTCAAAAACAAGCTCTCCCCAGCGGTTAAATATCTGCACAATGAAATTTTGTCCAGAAAAGCGACTTCCTTCCATCATCCAGACATCATTAATTCCATCATGATTCGGGGTAAACGCATTTGGAATATATAAACTTGGATTATCCTCAATAATTACTTCCATAATTGCAGAGTCTTTGCATCCATAGTCATTTTCTACAAATAACTCAACAGTATAAATCCCCTGTGTTTCCAATGGGAAAGTAAAAATAGGGTTTTCCAAAATAGAACTGTCTTGGTCTGAAAGAAACCAATGATATATCGTCGCATCACTACTTTCATTATGAAATTCGATGGTAGTGTTTGGCAACTGGGCGACTTCGGGATTAGCTGAAAAAGATGCCTCTGGAATTGGCCATACCTCTATTGAGTCTGAGATTGCAGTCGCTGTCAAACATCCATTTTCATCCAACACTTCAATCTGAGGCCAATAATAACCCGGCACAGCATACTCATGACTTACGGATCCCAAAGAATTTAACTGTGTTCCATCCCCAAAATTCCAAGAAATTTGCTGGATATGATTCAGCGTTCCCGGGTCGAGATAGAAAGTAGTCCAAAGTGGTTGACAACCGTTTGGTTGTTCAACCAACACTTCAGGGAAAACAGAGGAAAAGATATTTATTGAAAAACATGTATCGAGGAGTGATTGACAATTGTCTTCAATTCTAACACAATAAACGGCGGAATCGCTTGCAATAATATCGAGATCATTTTCGGGTATTACTTCTCCATTTTCATTTGACCACTCCACTGCATAGGGTTCTACACCTCCTGAAATATCAGAAACATCAAGATGAATAGCTTCACCCGGACAGACAGAATCGCTTACAGATGATTGGAGTATCAGCGGTGAGGGAGCAGAAATTAAAATTGAATCAACTGATATACAATCAGGGTGCTCTTCTGTATAGTGGCTAAGTGTATAGGTTGTCGTTTGGTTAAGATTCTCAAGTAATGTTGATTGTCCTGATGGGTTGCTTAAACCAAATGGAGGGGTCCAAGTCCAAATATGCTCTGCCGATGCAGGGCAACCAACCGAATATACCCACGGGGTCTCGTTTCCTGTTGTGCAAGAAACAGAAACGTCTGACATCAGATTGATGGTGAGACAGCCCGATGGATTCGTTGCGATCCAACTGAAACCAGATAAATCGCCGGAAAGATTTTCCACGATAATCGGTGACGAAGTATCGGGGCCATCATAGACAGATAAAGGATCGAAAGGGGAAAAATCTCCTTCAACACTCCCCTGAGAAAAATCCAGTTGAATAAAAGAAATTCCATCTCCAGGATTATCAGGACAATACGTTACAGTGTAAGAAGAGTTGTCGTCATAGCAGTAAGTATATTCACCTTCGGCTATAGAACAAGATGGAAAAGCCACATCAAGAAAATTTCCTTCGAGCAAGACAGGTTCACACCCATAAACTATATCATCGCCCAGACTGATTGCAGGTGGCGGTGTTATACTAATAGAAATAGTAGTATCATACGAGCAGCCAAAATTATTTATGACATGATAGCTATACTCATATATTCCGGAATCAGAATATTCAATTGAAACGACATCCATTGACCCGTCCGTGTCTTCCAGAAAAGGTCCTGACCAATATGAACTGTCTGAATCCAGACCAATGACAGGGGTAAATGAGGAAACGTTGGAAAGGATATCGGGGTTGAAATTAAGTCCCCACTGAAAAATATATCCATTGTCCAGCCACAAATGATCCGTTACTGAAAAATTCCAGGTACCATTCAATGGGCACCCGATAAGATCGCACATATCGTCAGATGCTTCATATACACCGCCAGGTAGTGAAGACCCTTCCGCTGCATTTTCTCCCCAAGTGCCGTTTGACGCAATGGGGGACCAATAATAATTATATCCAATACCAGGTTCAGAGGACCATTCAATGTCCACAGGCTCGCCTAAAAGTGTTCCTCCTCCTCCATTGGTTCCCCACTCCACCAAGTCAATAGAGGTTCCGTTGGGGCAGGTAATTGAAATCCCCAGATCATTCATAAAACTATGTTCCATATTGACAAAAACATAGTTCAGATCATTACAATTTTCCAGTACTGCACCTTCATCAAAAAAATCAAAGGATATAGCCGAATTGTACATTACCATTTCTCCATCCGGCAGAAAGGTTTCGCCACTCACCGCTTGATTGGGTAGAGATACCCAGGAGGGCATAAATGTATTACCTGCATCGAGAATAATTTCTTCTCCAAAACAGTAAGTATCCTGAATTTGCTGAATTTCCGAAAACTCCGGCGCTGTGCTAACCTGAATACACAAGGGTTCTGAAACAGAACTCTGGCATCCATTTTCATCACTTACCACAAGTGAAATGAAGTACTGTCCCGGATCATAGTACGTTTTTGTGACTATGGACTCAGCAGACTGTTCGTTCAAACTATCGCTAAATATCCAATCATAAAAAGCAATAGCTGTGTTTCCACCACTGAAAGATTCCTGACCAGAAAAACTAACCTCTTCGCCGGGACAAATTCTCAAACAGCCTTCACCCTCTGGTACGGGGTCAAAAAAATTCAATTGTGCCATTGGTGGATCACACGGAAGAGTACAGGAAATATCAGCTTGGAAACCGTCATTATCAATATTAGATACCCCGCCTGGCTCAAAGACCAGAGTTAAGCATCCCGATGGATTCCCAGTAGTAGCGGTTATAGAAATATTTTGAAGAGATGACCCTGTATAGACTCCTACCAAATCAGATGCTGTTGTGGAGCCATCGTAAATAGCGAGAAAATCTGAGTTATTTGAATTCAATGATGATTGAAGTGAAAACACATCGAAAAAGAGGCTGATAGCCTCTCCCTGAATTTCGGGACAAATAGTCATTGTATAAAAATTATCGGAATACGGTGTGCTTCCATTGTCATCGGTTAAAACTCCACCGCATATCTGGACAGATTGGGAGGCCATACAATATGTTCCGGCATCAGAGCAATCCTGCGCTCCCGTCGAAAAAAACAAAAAAAAACATCCAAGAGACGAAATAAATTTGAGTAGATTATTCCGCTGACTACGATATTGCAATCTTCTCTTGACCATATAATGAAAAAAAAATCAACATATCGTTCCCGCCACTACCTTCAGAAAAGGGGGCCCCATGAATCAGCCCTTAGCAGGAACGATATGTTGACTTTTACATCACCTTACATTTCCCCACATTAAAAACTTCTCATCGCTCTGACC
>JADLBA010000091.1 GCA_020848015.1 Crocinitomicaceae bacterium
AATTTGCGAAAACAAATTCAGGAAAAGCTAATCAAGTTTGCGACAAGGGTTCCAATTTTTATGTATTTGACAGATTACCGTGAACGCAGTTTGAAAGATGTGATAACAAAATTGGAACCTAAACTTTTCCGCAAAGTGACAGGTTTGAATGTAAAGGACTTTGAGTTGCTGGTGAGTTTAGGAGTGTTTAATTCTGCTCTAATGAACGATGCAGTTTATAAATTTAAACGCTACGAAGACGCAAGTTTGGAATACACGGGTATAAACAAACACGAAGGAGAAGACATCGGACTTTACGACACCACACTAACACGACAAGAATATTTGACATTTAAAAACGTAGTAAAATAAGCCCACGCTATTGGTGGCACATTTGCAAAACCGCACAAGCCTACGTCAAAGCCAAGTTTTGCAAAAGAGCCACCAAGCCAACGCACCACGACAGATACGAAATGGACGGACAACTTAACTCGAAAAACAGAAGGGCAGCCTGTAACAAGGTATTGCACAAGCTTGGCTGAATAACAAAATATCAAAACAAGAAATAACGAATGCAACTTTCAACTGACGAACTATAGAAAGGTTGCGAGAGCAAGAAAAGCGCAGAGCCAACACCATTATCCATTGTAGGCTCTCTTAAGACATAAGAGAAAACGAAGCCATACTCCTGTTATAATCAAAAAAAACACTCTTGGTCTATTCTGAAAATGATTTTGTGTTTACCTTAGCTACTTCATTCCTTACTACTACTATTTTTCTATTATGAAAGCACAGAAACAATTTTCTTTGATAAAAAAATCTACCGGATTTTTTTCCCTCGCAATGATTTGTTTCATTAGCAGCGCTTCTGCGCAGCAGGGAGTTTCGATCTCACCCAATGGTACTCCTCCTCATAGTTCAGCGATACTCGATATACAATCCACCAGCAAAGGACTCTTGGTGCCCCGGTTGACTGAGGCAGAAAGAAATGCGATAGTTCCCCCTGTTGCAGAGGCGCTTCAGATATTTAATACCACATCAAAATGTTTTGAGACTTTTGTAGATGGTGCCTGGCAGCAGATGTGGTGCCATTGTGTGGCCTCTACCGATCCCTCATCGGTTTCAGGAAATACTGATATCTGTCTTGGAGGATCCACTACACTATCGGTTCAGGGAGGTTCTCTCGGCACAGGAGCATCATGGAAATGGTTTACCGGGAGTTGTGGTGGAACAGCGGCAGGAACCGGATCGGCCTTTTCAACGACACCTTCAGGTACTACAACCTATTATGTGCGGGCAGAAGGCACCTGCGGAACAACAGACTGTGCAGTGACGACGGTAAATGTGGATCCAGGCGGAGCGGCACCGGTGGCAATCGCTGCTACCGATGTCAATGAAAATGATTTCGATGCTAACTGGAATTCGGTAAACGGTGCACTTGCCTATTATCTTGATGTTTCTACTGACGCTGGGTTCAATTCATTTGTTAGCGGTTACAACAATCTGAACGTTGGTACAGTTACTACCTACCCCGTTTCCGGCCTTACCGGTGGAATCACCTACTATTACCGCGTTCGGTCGGGAAACAGTTGTGGCGCGGGAACCAACTCTACTACCATCAGTGTTCAAACAGACAGCCCGCCTGTAACAATGACCTGGACTGACGGACAAACAGGTAGCTGCACTGGG
The DNA here is from genome assembly GCA_020848015.1 of Crocinitomicaceae bacterium. Taxonomy (GTDB): domain Bacteria; phylum Bacteroidota; class Bacteroidia; order Flavobacteriales_D; family Sanyastnellaceae; genus JADLBA01. Next base: position 1,669 of record JADLBA010000091.1, read on the forward strand.
CAGATGTATGCAACGATGCAAACCATTGCCAATGCCATGCCTTCTGGCCCGCTGAATGTGAAGATCAAAGCCCAGCAGATAAGCCCTTCGCCAAACTACGGGCTGTGGGAAGCCACCTTTCCTTCTACCACTTGTGTAAAACAATGGTTGCAGGTATGGGGCAATCAGGACGTAAATACATATAACAACTGGAATCCGGCAGTATGCCAGGCTACCGACAGCGGTGGTACCTCCTATTATTTTGTGCTAAAAAATGACGGTGGCGGAGATATGCAGGTAGCTATTTACCCTGTTGGTGCCAGCGCGGCAGAATATATGAAGATCTACGTGCTCGACAGAACCGGTGCCTGGTGTGATCTTGCGGGAGTGAACAATCGTCCGGGATATGATAGTCAAGTGACCAATAGCAATACCTCCGGTGTAAGCGGTGATTACATCTCCTTCACCTGGTGGTGAGCCAGTGTGTTCGCTCAAGCATTGAATATTCTTTTGCCGATAGTCTTATCAGGCACTCATGAGTATTTTTGGTTCATCTCATTTTGAAAATAATCACGATATGATTTATTGTTATTAGGTGAAAAATAGAGTGATGGTTTTCTGTATTCTCCCTATAATCATGCTCCTCCTTCGGGAGTTTGGCCGGCTCTTTTTTCTGACTTTTTAATAACTATAAAAAAAGACTACTTGACTTGCATAATTTTTCACCCGCGAAATATTCCTTTGTGCTTACGAGAAAATTTGCGGTCAAGAAATAGTTTGAGTGAGAGGTACTTTGCAGCAGATTTAAAATGATTTTGAACAACCCTACTATTACGGGGATTACAAAAGAGAAGTTAAAGATGGCCAATAAAAAGAGCCGGAGACCTGGTTTTCGTGATTTCCCCACTTCGAATGATTCAGAAAAATAAATCTGTCAAAATCGTTACAAAAGCAATGCGCAGAGTTTGTTGAGCAGTCAAGATTCAGATTATAGGTAAGGCAGGGAAATAACGAAGTTAGAGAAGTTGTGTGAAAAAATTAGGCAGATAAATGTCAAGGGAAAAACTCTATAATTTTGAAGGAAAAGGATTGCCTTTTTATCATACATTAGCTATCTGGCCTTAAAAGTCAAGAAGAAAAAATAAATTTTTCGAACTCACCTTAAATTACCTAATAATGAAAACACAATTTATCACATTCATGTTTTGTGCCGCCTCATTTATTGCTTTTTCACAGGTACAGATTGATCAACAAATTCAATTAACCGGAAGTGGTTCTGCGGCAAAATTGACCGGTATTGATGAGGTATCACAACCTTCTGATGCAACCAGTGCGAAAGTTGTTCAGAGCGGTGCTGTCAGCTATGCTCCGGCTACCGGAACTGCTGATAATATCCTTGTGAGTCTTTCACCGGCACCTGCTTCTTATGCTCCCGGCATGATTGTCAACTTTAAATCTACCGGTGCAAATACAGGGAGTGCCACGATCAATGTAAACGGTCTTGGTCAGAAAACAATCAAAAAGGAAGTGACAAACGATCTGGAAGCAAACGATATCAAAAGTGGTCAAATGGTTTCGGTAATCTATGATGGCACCTCTTTTCAGTTGATGTTCCATAGCGGTGGCGGAGGTGGCTCTCTCCCCACCGGTGCCTGTATATCTTCGCTGAATCCCGTACCCCCTGCCGGCTATACACATACAGGTCAGTTCTTTATTTCCTCCGCAGGATGGGCCGCAAAATCTTCTCCTTCCAACGGTCTTGATAGCCGTTGTGCTGCTATGCATACAAATAACCGCATTTACGTTTTTGGAGGAAACCCTTATGGCACAAACGATGTGGTGGACGAATACGATCCTGTTACAGATACTTGGGCATCAAAGGCCTCCATGCTTTCTGGTAGGGGAAGAGGAAATTCAGAGGCTGCTGCTGCAAACGGAAAAATTTATGTGTTCGGAGGTCAAAACAGCAGTAGCTGGGTGAGTATGGTGGATGAATACGATCCTTCTTCCAATAGCTGGGCAATCAAGACATCTTTACCGACAGGAAGAAGGTATCTTTCTGCTGCCACAGTCAATAACAAAATCTATCTTTTTGGCGGGGGAAACTATTCGCCGACAAATGCGGTCGAAGAATATGATCCGGTAACCGATACTTGGGTAGTCAAGAATAATATGGCCACTGCTAAAGAATATATCACTGCCATTGTTTATAACAACCTCGTGTATGTGATGGGCGGCTCTAATGGTTATAACACGTTGAATGAGGCATCTTATTACAACCCGTCTAACGATACCTGGACCACACTCAACAATATGCCGGAAGCCAATTATTATAGTGGAACATCCATCAATGGAAAATTCTACTTGGTCACAGGTATAAAAACCTACGAGTACGATCCGGCCAACGATACCTACCTGGTCCGCACTCCGCCGATCAACACGGTAAGTTATAATATCCCTGCTATTGCAGTTAATAATAAAATGTATGTTCTCAATACATACAATAATATGGAATACGACCCTGCTGCAGATAAAACCATGTATATGCATTGTCCCCAGTAGCCGGTAGTATCAGAATCTCCCTGAGTAATTTGCAGTTGCTCTGTGTGAAAAACATCAACAAAGAACCCGTTTTGCTTTTCGTAAAACGGGTTCTTTGCTTTTCATGTCGGGAGAATAGATTAACTCCACATAAAATACCCCGCTGATGCCTCTTTTCTATGATCTCTTTCCGAACTTTGCTCCCCCGCAATGCCGGAACAGTCAGAACATATTTTTTCGATCCTAAAAGTGCTTCCTTCGAGCGCGGGGGTTTACCAGTATTTCGATGCAGAAGGGCAAATATTGTATGTAGGCAAGGCAAAAAACCTGCGAAGCCGGGTTAGCAGCTATTTTACCAAACAGCGATTCGAGAGTGCAAAAACTGCGCTGTTAGTAAAAAAAATAGCAGACATCAAATACATGGTAGTAGAAAGCGAAGTGGATGCGTTGCTGCTCGAAAATTCGCTGATTAAAAAATACAAGCCGAGGTACAACATCCTGCTGAAAGATGATAAAACATACCCCAGCATTGTGATCAAGAAGGCGCCCTTTCCGCGGATTTTCCCTACACGGCAGATCATCAAAGACGGTTCAGAGTACCACGGTCCCTATGCCAGTGTAAAATCCATGCACGCTGTACTTGATCTCGTAAAAAAACTATACCCGATTCGCACCTGTTCGCTGAACCTGACGAAAGAAAACATTGAAGCAAAAAAATTCAAAGTATGTCTCGAATATCACATCGGCAATTGCCTCGGCCCTTGCGAAGGAAAGCAGAGCGCCGAAGATTATGAAAACAATATTGAAAACATCCGCAGAATAATTAAGGGGAATTACGGCGATGTGTTGCGCGAACTAAAAAAACAACTGGCAGAACTTTCAAAAAATTACCGTTTTGAAGAAGCTCATTTGTTAAAGAATAAAATTGAGTTGATTGAAAACTTCCAGGCGCGAAGCACCATCGTGAATCCTAAAATTCACAATGTAGAGGTTTTTACCATCGTGTCAGATGCTTCATCTGCTTACTTCAATTTTCTGCGAGTCAATAGTGGAGTTATTGTGCAGGGATATTCCGGTGAATTAAAGAAAAAAATGGACGAAAGCGACAGAGAGTTGCTTGAGTTTGCCATCATTAATACCCGGGAGCGTTTCCAAAGCACTGCTGCCGAAGTTTATATTCCCTTCAATATATCG
>JADLBA010000092.1 GCA_020848015.1 Crocinitomicaceae bacterium
ATATACAAACTGGTAGGTTCCAGGCCCCCAACCGAACAATGGTCTTTCTTTGAACATTTCAATTGCACAGTGCCACCGGTTCAGACGTTCGAGGTTTGAAGCATCAGAAGAAACGTTGGAAATAGAGCCGACATGTTCCTCCAACTTATCACTGCTTTCTTGTTTATTGCGCGAAAGACTTATCTGTATATCATCCCATCCTAAATACAAAAGACTTCCTGCTGTAAGGCAGGCAATCAGCAATGTTCTCAGGCGTATTCGCAGCAACATTACTCCCAGTATGCCACATACTCCTAGCACGGAAATCCAAGCTGCTCTTGTATAAGATAATATTAAGCCCGTGGTGATGATGAAAAAGGAAATACCGATCAATACCTTCAACAGGAGGTTCATTTTTTTGTGCATAAGCAACCCTAATGCAACAGGGAAATACATGGCTAATACTGCGCCGTAACTAGTATGATCTTTAAATAACGGCTCCATGACCCAGTGTGAGGAGTTTTTGTCAAAGCCATGTTGTGAGTGTCTGATTATGGAGTAAATTACCACTAATACCAATGGGAAAAGATAAAGCAGGAAAAAAGTACGGATTCTCTTAGGATCTTTGAATATATGTACGGATAGAAAAAAGAAAGCGGCAATGAACCACAAACGTGTTGCAAGATATTTCAGCGATACCAAGGGCATTTCACTGGTTATGCAGGTGAACGACATCCACAGCAGGTAGAGGTAAATGACATAAGAAACGGGATGCCTGAAAATGCGAGGGTCAATACTTTTTCCCGAGATCAGTTTGAAAATAAAAAGTATCAGGATACCAAACAGCAATGGCTCCGTCGGAAGTGCCATTCCGATTCCTCCGAGCTTCATCTCTTCGAGGTTGATCGAAAGCGGGGTGCAGAAGACAACGAAAAACAGAACATATTCTAATTTGAAAAATACCGCCCATAAGACGAGTATGGCGAAAGGGAGAAGAGCAATGTAGTAGAATTCAAAAAAAATACATACAGCCAAAGCGGCGAGATAGGTTCCCGATGTGAGATATAACCACCTGTTCAATGAAAGGTTGGGCATATTCAGTGTTTTTTAGAGGCGGCCTTCTTCGCGAAGACGATTGATATTTTCCCAGACGAGCAGGAATATCACCGTAAACACAAATGCTGAAGCTGTACTCATTGCTACTATAAGCCAGCGAATCGGGTATGATTTTTTATCTGCCGCGGTAGCCGAATCCATCAGAAATTTTGATGGCAAGTTGGACTCCACATCAATCTTCATCAGATCGTACAGTCTTTTTAATACCTCCATCTTTTCGTATCCTGCGGTAATACTTGACTCAAGCTTTTTGAAAAGTGTTCCGTACTTTGAAAGGAAGTCCATTTGCTCTTTGATCTTTTGTGCCCGGTCGGGATGACCATCAATGATCGCTTTTCCGAACTGCTCAGTAAGTGCAGCTATCTGGTCTTCATAACTGTAAACTCCCATTTCTTGCAGTACCTTCATGGAGTCTTCCATCGAACGAAGTTCAGCCTGAAGGTTGTTCAGCGAAGTTTCTGAATAGTGGAAGGCCATCAAGGCTCGTTCACTGCGCATTTTATTACTGACTGTATCAGCGTATGAACCTATATCATTTGCAATTTTCATAGCCTGTTCCGGATTTTCGTCGAGCACGGAAACTTCGATTGATCCGAACTTGGTAAGACGTGCACTGATATTGTCGTTGTATTCTTTTGCGATCAATGTATTGGCACCTTTGGAATCGCGAGGTATGTCGTACCATTTCCACAAGTCGTACTTTTCGATGACCTGGTTCCTTATTTGATCCGAGTTGATGAGTTGGAGCAGTCGTTCCGCATCCTCTTCTTCACCGTAGGCGAGAACATCTTCTTTTTTTACATCTTCAAGTAATTGTTCGCCGAAGGAATGCTGTTGTGTGGCAAACATGATCACGGTGCTTTTGTATTTTTCCTTGATGAGAAGCGAAACTCCGGCAGATAAGACGGCAGTGAGACAACAGATGATCATTATCGGTTTCCTTTTTTTATACAAAAGGATAAGCAGATTCGATGATTCCAGTGATAGATGGGCGTTGTTTTCCAGATGTTCAGAAGGCATAGGCTATTGGGTTGGGGCCTCAAATGTAGTACTAACTCACTCTCCTGATCTCACCAACTGGATGAACCGTTTGAGGTCGAGCATTCTGGTAAGCAGTGCGAGCACGAGTGAGGCGGCGATAAAAACTGCGATTGAATACGTTAGATGCCCACTATTTATTGCGGGAGAATGGTAAATCATTCCGGCAATTAATGCTACTCCGGTGGTGAATAAAGTCATCTGCAGCGGGACAAACCCTGTTTTTATCCTGAATATTTTTAGTACTAGTATTACCTGCCCCGCGAGGATCAGGCATTGGGTAATGGCATTAGAGAGAGCTGCTCCCCAAGCTCCCCATTGAGGAATCAGCAGGCCATTCAATAGGATATTGATCAGCATTCCTGCGCCCACCACATAGATCATCGGGCGCATATTTCCACGGGCAGTTAATAGGGTGCCGAATATATATTGAAGTGAAAATCCGGCACAGCCGATCATCAGCAGTGTGAATGCATCTGCTGCTTCGGATGTGTGATGGTCATAAAAGAGAGAGATGATTTCGCGGCTCCAAAATACACAGGTAATACAGATGATCCACGCACCGACGAGCATCAGTTTCGAGGCGAGAATCAGCAGGGGAGATATTTCTTCCCCACGCCGAATCATGCCTGAAAAAATCGGGAGCAATAAAACAGCGAATAGATAGGCGATCATATTGAATGCTTCAAAAAAGCGAAACCCCATTGCATAGATGCCTGCCTCCGTTGCGCCCGAAATTCGTTCCAGCATTACACTATCTATGCGGTAGGCGATCATTGAAACAAAGATCAGCAGAGCATACGGGAATCTCTGTTTCAGCAATGCCCTGCTGAATGGGATATCGAGCCATAGCCGGAAGTTCTTTGTTTTCCGGAACACAAAAATGAAAGCCACGATCAATGAAACTGAAAGCGAAAATGTCTGACCCCAAATTAGCCATGAAATACGGAAAGTTCCACTGGAGCCCCACCCTCCCCAGAGTAGAAGACTCATGTGAAGAGTAAGAATAACCCGATCCAAAACGGAAATAAAACTATCCTGCCTGAACAGATGCATTCCCGCGAGATTAGAACGCAGATAAAGGATAGACAATTGTATTACCTGGTTCAGGCTGAGTACTGAAAGCACTAACATTTGCCCGGTTGTGTATTTCAGTGACATACCAGATATAGCTACTACTATGAAGTAGATCAGCGCGAGAAGGAGTCGGAGGGTGATGATTTTTGGAAATTGTTTTTGGAATAAAAAACGGTGCTGGGCAATATTCCTTGTATTCCAGTTGGTAGTACCTAAGTCAGGAAGAATATTGAGCAGGAACGAGAAATTGATCAGTGCGAAATAGCTTCCAAAAACATCCGCTCCGACGCGATTTTGAATTTCGGCCTCCACACCGAGTACATAGAAAGGCTTCACCAGTAGATTCAGGGCGAGAAGGAGGACTAAATTCGAGACAAAAGTTTTCCGCATCGGCGGGTAAAGATACCTATTGCTGCTACAGAACTGTTAATAGCGGGCAATTGGTGAGGTAGAGCTCGGTGCATTAACCATAAAGGCTAAATATTCCTGTCTTTTGCGATAGCCGCAATGCGATCATTTCATTATAACCCTGAATAATTGATAGAGAGCTTCATATCCGGAGAAAAAGGACACTCAAATGACTGTTGATCTGGGGCTATTTGATGATAAATGGAGAGAAAGAGGGATTGTGAAAGAAACTTTCCTAAACATTTTTTCAAACCCAAGCAAACAACTACTTTTGCCGCCGAAAATCAAAACCGCTTAGCATGTCTCAAAACATTGGTAAAGTAGCTCAAATCATTGGTCCGGTGGTGGACGTTACCTTCCCGGCAGGTCAAAAACTGCCGAATATTCTCGATGCATTGGTTGTAAAACGTCCCGATGGGCAGAACCTCATTCTTGAGTGTCAACAACACATTGGTGAGGATACTGTGAGGGCCATTGCTATGGATGCTACCGAAGGTCTGCGCCGCGGTGCAGAAGTACACTCCAAAGGACAGAGTATTACGATGCCTACCGGCGATCAGATCAAAGGACGACTTTTCAATGTGATCGGAACTGCGATTGACGGAATAGGTGAGGTGAGCAACGAAGGCGGATATCCTATTCACCGCAGCGCTCCAAAATACGAAGACCTTTCTACTTCGTCGGAAGTTCTTTTTACGGGGATCAAAGTAATTGACCTGATTGAACCTTATGCAAAGGGAGGTAAGATAGGACTGTTTGGTGGTGCCGGAGTGGGAAAGACAGTATTGATCATGGAATTGATTAATAACATCGCAAAAGCCTACACAGGTTTGTCGGTGTTTGCAGGAGTGGGAGAGCGTACACGCGAAGGAAATGACCTTCTGCGCGAGATGATTGAGTCGGGTGTAATCAAATACGGCGAAGCTTTTACGCACGGAATGGAAAAGGGCGACTGGGATGTTGCTAAAGTTGATAAGAAAGCGTTGGCTGATAGCCAGGCTACACTGGTTTTTGGGCAGATGAACGAACCTCCCGGAGCACGCGCCCGTGTGGCTCTTTCGGGTCTTACTGTTGCTGAGTACTTCCGCGATGGCGACGGACAGTCGGGAGGACGCGATATTCTTTTCTTTATTGATAATATTTTTCGCTTTACACAGGCAGGCTCTGAAGTGTCTGCCCTGCTAGGCCGTATGCCTTCTGCGGTAGGTTATCAACCGACATTAGCTACTGAGATGGGAGCCATGCAGGAACGCATCACTTCTACCAAGCGCGGGTCTATCACTTCCGTTCAGGCTGTGTATGTACCTGCGGATGACCTTACCGACCCTGCACCGGCCACGACTTTTGCCCACCTTGATGCTACAACAGTTTTGAGCCGTAAGATATCTGAACTGGGCATTTACCCTGCTGTTGACCCACTCGACTCTACTTCGCGAATCCTCACTCCAGGCATTGTTGGAGAAGAGCACTACAAATGTGCACAACGTGTAAAACTGATCCTGCAACGTTACAAAGAACTTCAGGATATTATCGCGATTCTCGGAATGGATGAACTTTCAGAAGATGATAAACTCTCTGTTTATCGTGCCCGCAAAGTCCAGCGTTTCCTTTCCCAACCTTTCCACGTGGCCGAGCAGTTCACCGGTATTCCGGGTGTACTCGTTCCGATTGAAGAGACTATCAAAGGCTTCAATATGATTATGGACGGTGCCTGTGATGAGTATCCGGAAGCGGCGTTTAACCTAAAAGGAACCATTGAAGAAGCAATTGAAGCAGGTAAAAAAATGCTTGCACAGGCGGCAAAATAATTGTTCGGTAATTAAGAAAATAATTCATGCGCGTTGAGATCATCACTCCGGAAAAAACTCTTTTTGAGGGAGAGGCATCATTTGTTTACCTGCCTGGTAGCGATGGAAGTCTGGGGGTTTTAAATAATCATGCACCGCTGATATCGAGTCTTAAGAAAGGGGCGATAAGAGTGAAAGAAGGTTCGGTAGAACATACGTTTCAAGTGAAAGGCGGTACAGTCGAAGTGCTGAGTAACAAGGTGATCATTCTCGCTGAGTAAAATGTTTAAAATAAAAATGGAAGGTCATCCGGATGGGTGACCTTTTTTCTATACTGGACATTGGGTGCCTGACGCAGTAGATTATAACTTGAAATAGCGTACACCGCAGAGGGCTTGTTTATGTTCGATTACATAAGCAAGTATAATCTTAAGAACCATCACCATAAATGACATTCCTATTTTATGGAAATAAATTCTTCCGAACTATTTGCCGATGATATCGTAAAAAGGTTGTTCTGCATGGAAGGTTTGCAACCGGCGGGCTACTTTGTCCGTCTTAATTGTACTTTTGAAGCGCGGAATTGATGCAATGCACCCTGTTTATAGACTAATTTCCCTGTTATTATTTCTGGCTCTTGCGCCAGCGGCGGCTTTGGCACAAAGCCAAACGCTGACGATCGGAACGGATTTTTGGCTGGGTTTTATGAAAAACTACCAGACCACCGCTGGGCAGGCTCTGAACCTTTTCATCGTGTCTGATCAGGCTACCAGCGGCACTGTGAGCGTTCCTGGTCAAGGCTGGTCTCAGTCATTCACCGTTTCTCCCAACGTCACAACTACGATCACCATTCCAAATGCTGTGGCTGAAGTGGCATTGAATCAAACAGTGCAGGGCAGGGGAGTACACATTGAGTCCGTAGCTGATATTGCCGTCTTTGCTATCAATTTTATCACACATACTGCTGATGGTTCCAAAGTGCTAACCACTCAGGCACTAGGCACTAAATATGTGGCTGCAGCCTATTCGGGACTTGCTCCGTACAACTCCGAAATACTCATCGTCGCTACTGAGGATAATACAGAGGTTGAAATCACCCCAAAATGTGCTACTTCCGCTGGAAATGCGGCAAATGTTCCTTTTCTTGTCCAACTCAACCAAGGAGATTGTTATCAGTTGATGGCAGTAGCAGGTCAAGACCTCACCGGAACATCTATAACAGGTACAGAAGCCAGCGGTTCTTGCCGGCCCTTCGCGGTATTTTCAGGAGCCGGATGCTCCAATATCCCCAGCGGATGTGTTGCCTGCGATCATATCTATGAGCAGAATTATCCTTTGAACCTGTGGGGGATCGATTTTTTTGTCACCCCATTTGTTTTCAATCTCAATCCTGTCTATGGAGTTTCAGTACCGAACTATACCTACCGGGTGCTTGCTGCACAAAACGGCACTTCGATTTCGATTGATGGGGGTGCTCCTTTTACGCTGAATGCAGGCCAGTTTCAGGAGTTCAATTACCAGACCGGTGCACATTGCATTGCGGCCTCTTTACCGGTGACAGTGGCTCAGTATATGGAGGGAATTTCTTGCGGAGGAAATGGTGATCCCGCCATGCTTATCATTGATGATATCACGAAAAAAATTGACTACATCACTTTCAGCACGGTTCAATCTTCCGTCATTACCGACCATTACCTGAACGTAGTCGTTGATGCCGCCGATATAGGAACAGTTACTCTGGATGGCGTTGTAATTGATCCCGGATTGTTTCAGGGCTTTGGATCCTGTTCCAATCTGATGTGGGCAGGATTTCCTCTGACCCCAGGAAGCCACACATTAGATTCACAGGGAACCGGTGTTAGCGGCTACGTTTACGGCTACGGTGATTCTGAAAGTTATGCCTACACCGTTGGGTCAGGAACCTTTGAAACTACGGATATGCTGGAGATTGACGAGGCTATATGTACGAATAATCAGGTAATAATGCAGATTGATCCGGAATTTCTCGATCCCGTCTGGTACAATTATGCATTTCCCGGAGACACGCTCGCGCAAACTCATACATATACGCTGAATCAACCGGTAACCAATGGCGTATATATGGTGACGGCCAATCATTTTATTTCAGGATGTGAAGAGACATTTTATTATAGTGTAGAGGTTCCTCAGCCGCCCCCACTAACTGTTTATCCAAATGCCACAGTAAATATATGCCAGTACGAAAGTGTGCAACTCAATGCCGTTGCCTTGCCGGCCTCTGCAACTTATTACTACAACTGGACACCTGTGGCAGGTCTCAGTGATCCGCATATTGCAAAC
>JADLBA010000093.1 GCA_020848015.1 Crocinitomicaceae bacterium
TTTATGAATAGAGAAATTGTCTTGCTGTTTCCGTTATCAAAGACAAAGACTTTTTCCGGAAAATTGACTACCGCCGGTGGTAGAATTTCCAGCGGACGATAAATTTCACCCTTGGCTGGATCAGTGTATTTGAAGGTAACGGGACGCATGACCTTGACCTCTGCTCCAGAGACGTTTAGGTGGAAGAGTACGTTTACCTGTGAATCATTAATTGGTTTTCCGACAAGCTCCTGTTTTTCTATATTGAAAAGCCCTGTCCCATGTGGCTTATCGAGCCAGTAGGGATTTGAATAATGAATATCCACAGGTAGAACTCCTGTGTGCTTAAACGAATAAAGTTCATTTTGTTTGAGCGTCATTTGTATGGTAGTATCCTCCTTTCCTGGAAAGGTAATTTTTTCCAGTAAAATATCTGAATCGTTTCGAGCGATGATTTGGCAATTCATTGTCAAAGGCTGCCCCGGCGATATTGAATAATCGGAAGCTATGCCCTCTATCCAAAGCCCGGAACAGTCAAGCAATAATTCTTCGGTTTCTTTTACCTTTTCTTCTTTCCAGTATATTTCTTCAGGTGCCTTGCATGGCAATAATTTAATTTCATTATATATTTTGGTTAATTGAGGCAATGATTCTGCAGGATGCTCATGATCAAATGAAAGAATACAGCGATTGATTGCAGATTGTATAGCATCTCCCCCACTGATCTTTTTCCATGAGAGATCAATGCCTTCAAATAGATCGGTGGCGATATTATCACCATCCAATAATTTAAAGTACTCAAAGTTCGATCCGCGCTGCATCGCTGTCCCGAATCCCTGACTTTTATGCATTGATCTGCTTTCGGCAGCAATCTCACCATAACTCTTCCCAAGCAGCGGGTTGAAATTTCCAATATCAATTTTAAACTGATCAGGAGAAGTAGTATTTGTACTGCCGAAGTTGAATGTGTTCCAGAATATTCTCCTTGCCTGCCATACAGCTACTTTTTTGAGTTGCTCTGGAAATCTTTCCGGGTCTGCAGCAGCATGAAAAGCTTCAAGTGCAAGAATGGCGGATGCTGTGTGATGCCCGTGTCCTCCTTCACCGGTCGTCGGAAAACGTGTGATTAGAATATCAGGTTTGAATTGCCGGATCACCCACACAAGGTCTGACAACACACTTTCCTTGTTCCATATCTCAAACGTTTCTTCCGGAGTTTTTGAATACCCAAAATCGTTGGCACGGGTGAAATATTGTTCTGCATGATCAATAGAACGAGCTGCGAGTAACTCATGCGTGCGGATCAGACCAAGTGCATCCCCCTGTTCTTTCCCTATCAGATTCTGCCCGCCGTCTCCTCTCGTAAGTGAAATATATCCCGTGCGTAAGTGGCGCTCATTGGCAAGCCATGTCAGCAGTCGTGTGTTCTCATCGTCAGGATGAGCCGCGATATAGAGCACGGAACCGAGCGTGTTCAGCTTTTTTATTTTCTGAAAAATTTCATCCGATGTTTGTGCAGAACTGATGGAAACAGATATAAAGAGAAAAAGAAAGAGTTGAGTTTTGCGCATCACGGTATGCAAATGCGATGGAGGATTTGATTGTGTCCGCTTATTTCTATTTGTGCTGTTCATCTTTATGTATTTTTCAAAGCGCCAATATACAGAGTGATAAAAACTTAATTGAATCAATTGTATGGAAGTATCCAATAGCAAGAAGAATTCAGTATGCAAATTGGTTTCAGTGATTTTGCCGGATAATCCGGATTAAATTGCAGCCCAAATTGACCTTTTACTATGAAACACTCCACGCACCACAAGTTTCTGATCGCTTGCATTTCTGCACTCTTTCTGTTTGTTTTTTTTGCGTGTGAAGAAAAGAAACAAGATACGGCAGAAAAAGTTAATTCTATCCCGGAGATACCGTCTGTTAAGCCCGCCGATTATTTCAGCCCACATCAAAGTGGGGTTCAGACCGGTGGTGTGAAGATCGTCCCGGTAAAAACTCCTAAGGGATCTTTCAATGTCTGGACCAAATCCATCGGCAATAACCCCAAGGCACGGGTGCTGTTACTGAATGGAGGCCCCGGTCATACGCACGAGTATATGGAATGTTTTGAGAGTTTTTTTCCGGGAGCAGGAATTGAATTTATTTATTACGACCAGTTGGGCTGCGGTAATTCAAATGATCCACGCGACACTTCTTTGTGGAATCTCGCCCGGTTTGCCGACGAGGTGGAGCAGGTGAGGCAGACACTCCAGCTAAGTAAAGATAACTTTTTTATACTGGGGCATTCGTGGGGTGGAATACTCGGAATCGAATACGCATTGAGATACCCGGGAAACCTGAAGGGATTGATCATTTCAAACATGATGGCGGATGCGGCGAAGTATGGGGAATATTCGCGCAATGTTCTCGCGAAAGAAATGAACCCTGCTGTTGTTGATTCCATAAGATTGCTTGAGCGCAGAGGAGAATTTACTCATCCTCGTTATATGGAGTTGTTGATCCCTCACTTTTATTCGAAATTCATTTGCCGTATTCCTCTGCAGCAATGGCCGGAGCCATTGGTTCGATCCTTTAATAAATTGAATCAGTCATTGTATGTAACCATGCAGGGGCCGAGCGAATTTGGAATTTCAGGCAAATTGAAAATGTGGGATCGCTCGGCAGAATTAAAAAATATTTCCGTACCAACGCTGGTTGTTGGTGCAAAATACGACACAATGAACCCTGAATACCTGAAATGGATGTCGGAGCAGGTGCCACAAGGTTCCTATCTTTTTTGCCCCAATGGCAGCCACATGAGTATGTATGACGATCAGGAAATATATATGAAGGGTGTCATTGATTTCATCCGGAAAACAGCCGGAATAAACTAAAAGTGAAATTTATTCCTTCACCTTAATAGCTCTTTTACTTTTTTATTACTGCTACTACACTGTTGTAGTTCACGGTACGGCATACTATCATATTATCTCCGGCAGGCCACATACGGCTATTGAGCCGGAGCGAAGGCTCTTGGGCTTCAACCGTTTGAATTACTCTTCCATCTGCTGCTATGACATCAACAAAAATTCCTTTTCCATAGCGCTCCAATGGCAGGTTGAGAATATCAGTACTTATTTCCGTGAATTTACCTGTACCACGCTCTTCATCAATCCGTGAAAAGCACGTAGGGTCGAAAGAAAAATGGAGTTCGTGTGTTTGGTAAAAATGGCTGTTCAATTGCGGTAGGATTACTCCATTTTTTGCTACAAACATTTCAAACTGGCTGCCTTCATGTACCATGTCATTTAGAAGAATAATTTTGTAACTGCATTCTTCCGGACAAGCCTTGAATATCAGCGCCGGTTCATCGCCGATAAAGAGTGCCTCCCCGTCAATGAGACCCGCACCCTGCGCGGCATCTCTTACCGTCCAGTCAGTGAAGCGCGGCTTGCCGCTATCATCACTTGATATTAGAGTAACTGTAATGACATCATTGCTAAAACCGGAAAAAAATGATCCTACAATTCCCAAAACAAGTAGTGCTGATCTCATAGACATCCAGATTATAGAATACTCATAAACTCTATGAAAACAAAGGAAGCCCGCAGATCTTTCAGATTGAAACCTTTCACAATGGAAAAACACAACCACGAAGTATAAGCACTGTCAGGACGGAAATAAATCCTTTCGGTTCCAATCAAATTTTGGTGAGTAAATTAGGTTACAAAAGTGAAAGGTAAACATTTTTTCTTTCCCTCCCAAAAAATGCAAATTTTTTGCGGAATGAATTGCTTTTTTCGTGCGTTCACTCCTGAGTGTATCTTTTGTGTTGTTTTATTCATGTTGTTAAATTGTCTGCAATTAATTCTGCTTGTTTCAATACGATACAATTTGAGTTACCCCACAAAAACAAACCAACTCCGGGATGAATATCACACTTTTCGCGCAGATTTTCCAACGAATTAGGTAGGATTCATTCAATAAAATTATCGAAGACCATCAGGCAAATAAGCACTACAAAGGAAATGACGCATGGACTCACTTTGTAACCATGATGTTCTGTCAGTTTTCAAAATCAAATAACTTGAATGATATCTGCAATGAGATGCGATCAGCCACAGGCGACCTTCATCACCTTGGCGTTAACAAAGCGATGAAGAAATCGAGTCTTGCTTAGGTAAACCAGCACAGGTCATCGGAATTATTCCGAGATATGTACTTCCGACTTTATCATGAACTTCAACTTCTTATAAAGAGCTCCAGAAAACTTCTTCCCCAACGCAAGATCTTTCTCCTTTTTCGTCATCCGCGGAAAAGAGAAAATAAATCTCGATCTGACTGAACGGAGATTTGATAAATCCCTTCCCAAGAATAATAACATTCAATATGATTGGGATGGGTATCTTGAACAGTCCGCTTCTCGGAAGAAATATCCTGAACGAATCAGAATGGTTCAGGTATGGGATGAAGAACAGCAGATGTACCTGGAGTTGCTCACAAACAATTTTATATGGACATCATCTACCATCTCAGAGCTATATAAGAAGCGTTGGAACATAGAGATATTCTTCAAGGAGATCAAGACCCATTTGAAAA
>JADLBA010000094.1 GCA_020848015.1 Crocinitomicaceae bacterium
GGTAAAAAGATATTATTTAAAGAGAAAGAATGGGAAGTAACCACCCCTGATAAAGCGGTGGAAATGAAGCCCTGTGTTGCCTTGTTTTCCGCTGGTGGAGGAACCAGTCTCGAATGGGCACCGGTGTTCGCTGCCAAAGGATGTACCGTTATTGACAACAGTTCTGCGTGGAGAATGGATCCGTCCAAAAAACTCATTGTTCCGGAAATCAATGCACAAGTGCTGACAAAAGACGATAAGATCATCGCCAACCCAAATTGCTCTACTATCCAGATGGTAATGGTGCTCAAACCCCTACACGATAAGTACCGGGTGAAACGGGTGGTGGTCAGTACCTATCAGAGCGTTACAGGAACAGGAAAAAATGCGGTGGATCAGTTGATGAATGAACGTTCGGGTACGAAGGGAGAAATGGCCTATAAATACACGATAGACCTCAATCTTATTCCTCAAATTGATGTATTCCTTGACAATGGATATACGAAAGAGGAAATGAAAATGGTGAACGAGACCAAAAAGATCATGGAGGATGATACCATTCGTGTTACTGCAACTACGGTGAGGGTTCCGGTATTGGGTGGACATTCAGAGTCTGTAAATATTGAGTTCGAGCGACAGCCGGAGTTGTCTGAGGTTCGTCGTATTCTGTCTGCTTTTCCTGGGGTAACAGTCATTGACAACCCTTTATCGGAGGAGTACCCGATGCCATTGCAGCATGCGAAGGAAAGTGACCAAGTTTTTGTCGGTAGGATAAGGATAGATGATACAATTCCCCATGCACTCAATTGCTGGATCGTCAGCGACAATCTCCGCAAAGGGGCAGCAACCAATGCCATCCAGATTGCAGAGTTTTTATTGAAAGCAGGGCTACTCGCGGAAAAACTATGATTCAATCAGCGGTATAAATACGCTGACCGGTCGTAATTAGTTTATCTCACCTCATCGCCGGCATTCATTTCTTTTTCCGGGGAAATAATGGATAGAACTCCTGTTGCATTTTCCGCCATCAGTATCATACCCTCACTTTTCACACCTTTGATTTCTCTCGGAGCAAGATTGGCGAGAAATAGCACGGTTTTTCCTACTATCTCTTCTGGCGAATAGTGCTCGGCAATCCCGGAAACAACAGTGCGGCACTCACTGCCAATATCTACTTTCAGTTTCAGTAATTTTTTTGTCTTAGGCATTTTTTCTGCTTCGACGATCCGCGCCATACGGATATCTACCTTCTGAAAAAATTCAAAATCAATCACCTCTTTTACTTCTTTGGAAGTTGCTGCTGTAACCGCTTTTGAGGCCTCAAGTTTAGCCATTTGTTGTGCTACGGTCTCGTCACTGATCTTTTCAAAAAGAATAGGCAACTGCCCGATAATATGCCCTTCCGGCAATTGATCTTTTTTTATCGCATCGTTCCAGAAAATATCTTCGAGACACAATCCTCTCCGTATTTTTTCTGCAGTAAACGGGAGGAAAGGTGCCAGTGCTCCCGATAAATCGGCAACTAACTGGAGGCAATAATTCATAATGATAGCGGTGCGCTCAGGATCAGTCTTTATCAGCTTCCAAGGCTCTGTCTCCGTCAGATATTTATTGCCTATTCTCGCGAGGTTCATTGCTTCACTCAGTGCTTCGCGAAAACGAAACTCTTCAATTTTCTTTCCGGTATTTTCAAAAGAAGAAATACCCTCGACCCTCGCTTGGCGATCAGCCTCTGTTAGTACATCCGGGTTAACAGGAGGAACCGAGCCATTATAGTATTTATGCGTCAGCACAAAAACACGGTTTACAAAATTACCGAGAATATCCGCCAGTTCATTGTTTACCCTGTCGCGATAATCTGCCCACGTGAACTCACTGTCTCTTTGTTCCGGCATTATAGAGCAGAGTACATAGCGCATTTCATCCTGCCTTCCCGGAAATTCTTCGAGGTATTCATGCAGCCATACTGCCCAGTTGCGGGAAGTGGAAATCTTGTCTCCTTCGAGGTTCATAAATTCATTGGCAGGCACATTCTGAGGAAGTATGAACTCTCCATGCTGGTGAAGTATGATCGGGAAAATAATGCAGTGAAATACGATGTTATCCTTCCCGATAAAATGAATGAGACGGGTATCCTCTTTTTTCCAATAATCTTCCCAGTTTTTCCCGTTTTTATCGGCCCATACTTTTGTGTTGGTGATATAACCAATAGGAGCATCTAACCATACGTACAACACTTTTCCCTCTGCTCCTTCTACCGGAACCGGCACACCCCAGTCGAGGTCGCGGGTCATCGCCCGGCTTTGAAGACCACCGTTGATCCAGCTCATGCACTGACCAAGCACATGCGCCTTCCATTCGCGAGGGTCATGGTGCTGCACTCCATTCAAAGTCCCATTTTCTATGAAATTCCTGATACAAGTTTCATGTTGTGCCATCGGAAGATACCAGTGAGTAGTTTCTTTCAATACCGGTGCGCTGCCGCTCAATGTTGACAGGGGCTTGATCAGTTCGAGAGGACTCAGTGCCGTTCCACAATTTTCACATTGGTCGCCATAAGCCCTATCACTGGAACAATTCGGGCATGTACCAATAATATAGCGGTCTGCCAGAAATTGCTTTGCTTCTTCATCATAGTATTGTAACGATGTCTCGGTTTCAAAAGAATTTTTTTTTAGCAAGTCGAGAAAGATCTCGCGGCTCATCTCATGGTGTTCAGGTGATGAAGTGCGATGATAGATATCGAACCGGATACCAAAATCCTCAAAAGCCTTTTTCATCATCAAATGATAATGGTCAACAATCTCACGCGGGGTCTTACCTTCTTTTTTTGCCCGCAGTGTAATGGCCGCTCCATGTTCATCAGAACCGCAGATAAATGCAACATCACGCTGATTCGCCTTCAGGTATCGGACATAAATATCGGACGGCAGGTAGGCACCTCCAATATGCCCGATGTGGAGCGGCCCATTCGCATAAGGCAGAGCAGCAGTTACAAGATATCGTTGCGGTTGGTTCATTCGTTGTTTATTATTTTTTTTTCACCTCTGTGAGTGCTTTCTCAACCAGAGAAAAAATGATTTTCTTTTTCACAGCATCAACGAAGAAATCAAAAGGGTAAATAATCTTCCGACTCTTCGTAACCTTTGTGGGCGAAAAATGAATTTATGTGTGCAAAGATAGACTTATGAGACCTGCCTTTTTGCAACCGGGAGATACAATAGGAATTGTTGCTACTGCGCGGTGGATTACCAATGAGCAATTGCAGGCAGCACAGAAACTTTTTACCCAATGGGGCTTCAAGATAAAAACGAGCCGGCATCTGATGACACGAAATTACCAACTTGCCGGAAATACTGAAGAGCGGCTTGCCGACCTGCAGGCTTTATTAGATAACCCTTCTGTAAAAGCAATTGTAATTGCAAGGGGCGGTTACGGGACTGTGCACCTCATTGACCGGCTGAACTGGGATAAATTTATCCGCCATCCAAAATGGATTTGTGGTTATAGCGATATTACCTTGTTGCTGAACGATTTGTCCAATCGTGGTATCAGTGCCATTCACTCTACAATGCCGGTTTCTTTCCACGATGCAACGGAGGAAGCCATCAATCATTTGCTCTGGGCACTTACAGGAAAACTCAATGAAATAAGGTGGGAAGGGTACTCAAATATTCCCGGAAAAACCATAGGGAATGTGGTAGGGGGAAACCTTTCGGTGATCTGTAGTCAGTTAGGGTCGTCCACCAGTCTGCAAACCACGAATAGTATCCTTTTTCTCGAAGATGTGGACGAAATGTATTACCACGTGGACAGGATGATGGTTGCTATTCAAAGGGCAGGGCTGCTGGAGGGAATTGCCGGGGTGATCGTTGGCGGACTGACAAAAATGAGAGACAATACTAAGGAGTTTGGTTTTCCCACAGACAACCCTTGGGGAAAAAATGCCGAAGAGACATTACTTTCATTTTTTGAACCTCTTCGAGTCCCTGTATCTTTTGGGTTTCCTGCCGGTCA
>JADLBA010000095.1 GCA_020848015.1 Crocinitomicaceae bacterium
ATCGGATATGCTGCTGAAAGGAGAAGACCCGGATAAAATAAAGTACGGCTCCACCCTGAGCGAATACGGATTTGACCCCGAGCTGAAGTTCAATTTTATGCTCACCAATCCGCCCTACGGCACCAGCTGGAAGGAAGACATCAACAAGCTGAATGTGGGTACGGAAAAGAAAGTGAGCATTATAGACAAACGGTTCAACCTGAAGATCAAAAACTTCAAGGGCGAACCGGAAGAAACCTGCCTGGCTTCGCGCAGCAACGACGGGCAACTGATGTTCCTGTTGCACATGCTTTCCAAAATGAAAGACCCCGCCGACGGAGGTAGCCGCATTGCCTCCGTACACAACGGCTCGGCCTTGTTTACCGGCGATGCCGGCAGCAGTGAAAGCGGTATTAGGCAGTTCATTTTGGAAAACGACCTGCTGGAATGCATCATTCAACTGCCCAACGATATCTTCTACAACACCGGCATTACCACCTACGTATGGCTGCTCAGCAACGTAAAGGAAGAACGCCGCAAAGGCAAATTGCAGCTCATCAATGCCTCTTCTGACGTATTTTACCAAAAAATGCGCAAAAACCTCGGCAGTAAACGCGTGGAACTAGCCGCCGAACACATCCGGAACATTCAGGAGCTCTATTTTGCCTTCGAAGAGAACGAGTACAGCAAAATTTTCGACAATGCCGACTTCGGGTATTACCAGATTACCGTGCACCAACCCGAACGCGACGAAAAAGGCCGTATCCTGACGGATGCCAAAGGCAAACCCAAAAGCGACAGCAACCTGAAAGACATAGAAAACGTGCCCATGAAGGAAAGCATAGAAGCCTATTTCAAACGCGAGGTGCTGCCTTTTGCTCCGGACGCCTGGTACGACAAAACCAAAATGAAAGTAGGCTACGAAATAGCCTTCAACAAGTATTTCTACCAATACCAACCCCTGCGTTCTCTGGCGGAAATTGCAGCGGATATTTTGCAATTGGAACAGGAAACCGATGGGTTGTTAAAAGAAATTGTGGCATGATGAAACACCCTAAACCATACCCCGCCTACAAAAACAGCGGCATCGCCTGGATTGGAGAGGTGCCGGAACATTGGGAGGTGATCAAACTTTTTGGTGGATGTAATTTCATTAGAGGAAATTCAAGTTTTAAAAAAGATGAATTACTAAGCAATGGCAAATACATTGCTTTACAATACGGAAAGACTTACAAGATTAATGAAGTTGATAGCAGATATAAATTTTATGTCAATGATGAGTTCTATAAGGCCTCTCAAATCGTAAAACAAGGAGATGTCATCATTATATCAACATCAGAAACGATCGAAGATTTAGGTCATTCCGTCTTTTATAACAGAAGTGATTTAGGTTTGCTGGGAGGTGAACAGGTATTGTTAAGATCTAAAAATAGTAAGTTTAGTGAAAAATATTTGTATTACTCTACAAAGACATTCACGAACGAGCTAAAAATGCACGCAACGGGTGTAAAGGTTTTTAGATTCAATATCACTGATTTGAAGTCTATTTACACATTTGTCCCTCCTCTCTCCGAACAAACCGCCATTGCCCGCTTCCTTGACTACAAGCTGGGCAAAATCAACCGTTTTATCCGCAAAAAAAAGCAGCTCATCAAATTGCTCAACGAGCAGAAAGCCGCCATCATCAACCAGGCCGTAACCAAAGGCTTAAACCCAAACGCCCCCATGAAAGACAGCGGCGTGGAATGGCTGGGAGAAGTGCCGGAGGGCTGGGAGGTGAGGAGAATTAAATTTCTAATAACGGGACGATTGAAATATGGTGCAAATGAACCTGGTGGCAATTTCATACCTAACGCCCCTCGATACATAAGGATCACAGATTTTGATAGTAGTGGGAACCTGAGAGATGACACCTTTTGTT
The DNA here is from genome assembly GCA_020848015.1 of Crocinitomicaceae bacterium. Taxonomy (GTDB): domain Bacteria; phylum Bacteroidota; class Bacteroidia; order Flavobacteriales_D; family Sanyastnellaceae; genus JADLBA01. The sequence goes on from JADLBA010000095.1 coordinate 1,901, forward strand.
CCCTTGATTTGACTTTGGCAAACCCTTATTTACTAAAAGAAGGTGATATCCTTTTTGCTCGTAGTGGAGGAACAGTTGGGAAAACATTCCAATTTAAAAACTATAAAGGATTGGCTTGTTACGCAGGCTATCTAATTAAGGCTGAACCGAATATAGAAAAAATCACAAGCGATTATTTGTTTGTTTTTACCAATTCGGGAGTCTATAATCAGTGGAAAAATTTCATTTTTAATAAGGCAACAATTGAAAATATTGGGGCTGACAAATACTCCAATTTACCAGTTATTCTTCCTCCCCTCCACGAACAACAAGAAATCGTCTCTTACATCGAATCCGAAACCTCCACCATTACCGCCACCATTGCCAACATTGAAAAAGAAATCGGCTTGGTGGAGGAGTACAAAACGGCCTTAATTGCCGAGGCGGTAACGGGCAAAATAGATGTGCGGGGGTATGAAGTACCGGAAATGGAAAGCGAGGAAGAAGGCTATGAGGAGATGGAAGAAGAAATGAATATGGCGGCGGAGGATGATGCAGCCGATTTTCAAACAGAAGATGCAGTATGAGAACACAGGCTGAATACATCAAACAGCGAGGAAAAAGTTGGACAATGTCTAAGTCTTAAGTTTAGACATTGTTTAGACGGCCTTTAGACATTTTTTAGACATTTATTGTCTGCAAGTTATTGTTTTTCAGCTGTTTAACGCTTGGGTGATGTCATTGAGTTTAGACGAAATTTAAACATTTTAACCGCATGAGTACCGACACCACCGAAAAAGGCCTGGAAGCCCACATTGCCATGAATTAATTGGAAGAGGAAGGGAAAATTTTAAACGAGATTGTAATTAACCAGCCATTAAGGCTATAAATTTCTATTATTATGAAATGATCATTTTCATTTCTGCACTGATTTTAATTTCAGTGATTACAAAGGCTCAGACAGATCTGGTTGAGCGGTTTCCCAGCACCACGGTGTTATCAACAGAAGATGCAACATTGTATGGGAAATTGGCTAATGATGAGCGATTTTCATTAGTTAAATTGATTAAGATTAAAAATTTGGCGGCAAACGTTAATTCAAATGGGAACTTGCAGATAACCCTTATTGAAGGCGAATTTCAGCCAGAAGAGTGTGGAAGTTTTGAATTTGCGCCTAAAACCTCTCGCTACATTGATGACCAAAACTATTATTATTATGGAAATCTTGTAGAAGGGGATTCTTGCGACTGCAAATGTCAAAGTGGCGAAATAATGTTGCAAACTCGAAACGGTCGAAAGTTCGGATATTTTGTTGTGGATGATGCACATTTTGAAATACTAGCATTAAATAGCCAATATAGCATTCTGGCTAGGCTTAATAAGTCCTATTTTGGAGAGAAAGAGGAGTGTTTCGCACTTTCTGAATCACAAGAATCAAAAAATCCTCAAAAACAGACAGCTAAGTCCAGAACAAACGACCCCTGCCCAATCCGAGTATTGTTCCTATATACTGATGCTGCCGAAGATGAATTTACGCTAAATGGCTTGTTAGATATGATGGCATTGGGTATAGCCCAGACGAATGATGCGTTTGACAATAGTGGTGTAGATAATGTCCGGTTAGAGTTGGCAAATCATAGAAAATATGTTGGTTTTACAGAGGACCCTAATGACATTGGACAGGACATACAAGATCTTTTAACTGATAATAATGTTGCTCTATGGCGTTCCGATGACCTTGCAGATGTAGTTTGCCTTATCACTAATGGCGAATATAGAAATTTTCTTGGGATATCAGGAACGATCCCTGACCCTAACACTCCTGGTAAATTTATAACCAATCTAGGCAGCCCTATGTCAAGTTTAGCATATATGATTGTAGAAGGGGCTTCATTCAATACCAATTTTACCTTTAGCCATGAGTTGGGTCACATATTGGGTTGCAGGCATCAAACTTGCGCTCTTTTTGATCAACTTGGCTGTGATGACGGAGGAGGCTCAGAGCACGGCCACGGATGGGGATACCGGCGCTGCTGGTTGTGCGGGTGGAAAAACTATAGCACCATTATGCACCAATTGAGAAAAAACAATAAACGCCTACTCAGATATTCAAACCCAGAAATAAACGACAAGGGCCTTACTGGGATAGTGGGCATTTCAGAAAATGCGCAGTGGATAAGGAGTGGCAACGGCTGCACAGTAGCCGATTATTTTCCAGCACCTCCGCCTCCACCATTGTCAGCCAATATTATTGGCTCTGACTTTATATGTCAACCATTTTCGGAAATTTACTCAGCAGGTGTGATAGGGTCGAATGGCAGTCTTACTTATGAGTGGCATATATCAACTGACGGAGTAACATGGGGCATCCCTTTTAGCTCTAGCGCCTCAGTGGAAATATTTTCCACTAATTTTGCAGCGGGTGTCACGCTATTTATCCGATTAAAAGTGACTGATCAGACAGGCAATTCTGTTTATGCCTTTTTAACGGTTTTGATCAAGGCTGATAGTGTACTCTGTTTCCGAACAGACGAAAAAACAGGACATGAGTTTGCAATTTCTCCCAATCCTACAGATGATATGCTACAGGTTAATATTGAAATCAAGGAGGATAATTCAAAAGTATTATTCCGCCTTTATTCTTTGACAGGTGAACTGCTACAAGAAAACCAAAACATTTATAGCCGCGGTTCTTATAGCGAAACATTTAATTTGATTGACTTACCGGCTGGTGTCTATTCAATTTGTGTACATATAGCCAATAAGTACTTCAACAAGTTGATCGTAAAACTATGAAAAATCTTTTTTCGCTTTTCTTACTATTTCTCTCCATCGCTGCTTGCCGAAAAGACAATGTTTTCAATGAGCACGGCCTTTATGGGGGGGGATCTGCCAAACTGAATGGGGTAGCCTGGACGGGCAAAGCCGGTGTTTTTTTTACCGATGTTTTTTGCGCGCCGGATTCCTGCATTGCCATTAGTTTATTTCACTACAACGAAAGCGATGCGCTCAGGGGTAAAATAACCCTTAATCATGTGCCTTTGCGTACCGGTCGGCAAACCCTGAACTACACTTGGCCTCTTTCCAAGGATGTATTGTGCGCTCTTTCTTACTCAGTATTCACCTCTGATGGTGACGTTATAACCGGCGACTACTCTGTTTTTGAACAAAATGACGACAACTACCTTAACATCACAAAACTGGACCTGAACACCGGCCTTATCAGTGGCACGTTTCAGGCAACGGTTGTCAGAGATTCTTTTTGGACATTCCCGGGTTATCAGCCGGATACCATTAGGATAACAGAAGGAACGTTTAGCGGAAAAATTTTCGAA
>JADLBA010000096.1 GCA_020848015.1 Crocinitomicaceae bacterium
GGAATTGCCATCACCAAAATTCCACTCTACACTTTCACCTGGCGATGCGGTACCAATCTCAAAACCAAACTGATTGCATTCGTACTGTACCATTGATATAGCCGAAGGACAAACGGGAACAGGTGGCACACAAAATGAAAACCCTACCTGGCCATTCAGCACGGTATAATTTGCAGGGGAAAGAGTCTGCCCGTTGGCTACTATGCTAACCACAAAAACAGCAGGATTCGACGGAATATTCTGGGGGGAAATGAGAATTCCATAGCACCCGGGAACAAGGCAGACGTTGTGTTCATAATAGGGATCATTCATTGAAAACTGGGCCATACCGGTGGTTACCAACGATTGATTCTGCGAATACAAACTCCACGAAGCATAAGCTGGCCCTCCCTCACCAAGGTAGCTGCTCATATTGATCGTAGTTTGCACACACTCTTGCGCCGAGGTTGAAACCAGTAATAGTGAGAAAAAAAGAGTAAAAAGAGAAAATCTTTTCATTTGGAAGGAAAAAACAGGTTAATGGTTGGTAAACACCACTGTGTTCCTCCCAAAGTCTATTATTCGTTGGTATTGGTTGCTTTGAAAGAGATAAAATTTCCAGACATAATACAGCAGAAGCAACATCCCCTCCATTTAAATTTAAAAACAGGTGGAAGGGAACAAAACGGAGATCACACAAAACGGGGGTCGGCCTCCATGATGTACCCACATTTCTTACATGTACGCATTATTTCTGATTGGTAGAATTCTCTAAAGCGTGGGAGAAAGTCTTTCTCAATATTCTCAAGCTCGAAATAGGTTTCATGCAGAGAATGATTACATTTTTCACAAAACCACAGTAATCCGTCTTTCATCGGGCGGTCATTCCTTTTGACCTCAATTACGAGGCCAACGGTGCCAGCTCCTCTGCGGGGTTGATGTGGAACACCTGCAGGTAGCAGAAACATTTCGCCTTCTTTGATCTCGATATCAACCGCTTTTCCGTCTGTCTGCACACCCACCACAATATCACCCTCCAACTGATAAAAAAGCTCTTCGGTCTCGTTATAGTGATAATCCTTGCGAGAGTTTGGGCCACCAACGATCATAACAATGTAATCACCTGCATCAGCATACAAATTTTTATTCCCGACCGGAGGTTTCAGAAGGTGGCGGTTTTCAGCAATCCATTTTTTTAGATGAAAGGGTCTGGGAATCATAGTGAGAGAATGATGATTTCTTTATCTGATATTCTTTGTTCGTGCAAGATCAAAAACAATTTCAGGGTCTTCTTCGAAGGCTGTACCGACCACAATCAGATCAGCTCCGGCATCCCACGCTGCATTTGCATCACTTTCGGTACGAATTCCACCTCCCACAATCAGCGGTACGCTTACTGATTCTCTAACTGCCCGGATCATTTCATTGCTTACAGGCCTTTCTGCCCCACTTCCACCATCAAGGTATATGCATGAAAGCCCCAGCATTTCTCCCGCCATTGCCGTCACTGCGGCAATTTCAGGCTTATTCCAGGGAATGGGAAGTGTATGGCTGATATAGGAAGCAGTGGTAGGCCTCCCGCAATCAATCAGCATATAACCGGTAGAAATTATTTCGATACTCCTCTTTTTAAGCATTGGCGCAGCCTGAACGTGTTGGCCGATCAGCAATTCGGGATTTCTCCCTGATATAAGCGACAAAAAAAGGATGGCATCGGCATCAGTACTAATCTGGGTAAGACTCCCGGGAAAGAGAACAATGGGAGTTGTGCACTCAGACCTCAGCATCTTTAGGCTCTGGTGAAAACTATCCTCCACGATTAAACTTCCACCAACAAAAATCAAATCGGCCTCGCTATGACCAATCCGGGAAACGCAGTTTCGTATCGCTTCCTCATCCGCAATTTTGTCAGGGTCGAGCAGTACCGCCAATCCCCTGATTCCTTTTTCTTTAAAGGTTTTGATAGTATGATAAATGCTTCTCACGTTGTCAAAGGTAAGCACAGATTTACAAAACAGAGGATGCTACTGCGTGCTCAGATGGCAATCATCATAGCATTTTTTGGCCATTATTCAAGTGCAGTTTACTAACACAATACCGTTGAATCTTTTGAAAAGTGTGTTTTGCGGCCATTGCGAAAAAGTCTTTTTTTTAGACCTGCAAAAGAGTGCCCCACGGGCTTTTACTAGTTGATCTGAAACACAGCGCTTAACCATTCACTACACCTATGGAAAATTCATTACGATTTGAACTGCCTAAGGACACTTCCTCAATAATTAAAGTAATCGGTGTAGGAGGCGGAGGCTCCAATGCTGTCAATTATATGTATGAGCAAGGGATCAAAGGAGTGGACTTCATTGTCTGCAACACCGATGCCCAGGATTTGGACAAAAGTCCGGTGCCAATAAAGGTGCAATTGGGATCTACCCTGACTGCTGGACGTGGTGCGGGGAGCATTCCGGAAGTCGGGAAAAATTCAGCTATTGAAAGCCTTGAAGATATCCGTGCTATTCTCTCCGAAAGTACCAATATGGTCTTTATCACAGCAGGAATGGGAGGAGGAACAGGTACGGGCGCTGCACCGGTCATTGCACGCATTGCAAAAGAAATGGGAATACTGACAGTAGGAATTGTCACCATTCCCTTTGTGTTTGAAGGTCGAAAGCGTTCTATCCAGGCAGATATTGGAATTATAGATATGCGCGACTCTGTGGATACATTGCTCATTATCCGCAACGACAAACTTCGGGAATTATACGGGAATCTCTCTCTCCGCCAGGCATTCAGCCATGCCGACGAAGTGCTGTGTACTGCAACAAAGGGAATTGCTGAGGTCATCACACTCACCGGTACGGTGAATGTAGATATGAATGACGTTAAAACAGTAATGCACAACAGCGGTGTAGCTATTATGGGTAGCGGACGAGCCAGCGGTGAATGCCGAGCCAGCCGGGCAGTACATTCTGCACTAGAGTCCCCACTGCTCAATGACAATGACATTAACGGCGCGAATTTCATCTTGCTAAATATTACTCACGGCAATCATGAATTGCTGATGGATGAAATTAGTGAAATAACCGATATTATCCAAGAACAGGCCGGCTCTGATGCTGAAGTGATTTGGGGTTATGGTCAGGATGACAGCCTCGGCGACGACATTTGTGTAACAGTGATCGCCACCGGATTCCAAGCAAAAACTGTCGAAAATATTCTTCCTGTGCAGAAAGAAGAGCCGAAAAAAATGTGGCTTGAAACCGACACACCTAAAGAAATCGTTCAAAAGGTAGAAAAACCAACATCATCAGTAGAACCGGTAAAAAACGAATGGCGCGAAGAAGAACCATTTGTGCTGAATAAAAATGTAGAATTTGAAATCAAGAATCTCATAAACGAAGAAAAGCCTTCTGTTCCTGATCAGCTCAGTAAGTCCGGCCTTCCCGAAGTATCATCGTTAAAAATCCACCTCAAGGAAGAAATATCTCAGATGGATAACCAAAGTGTTACCCATACTCCTGAAATCGCACCTGTAGCCGATATTCTTTCTTCTACCTCTGATATTCCTTCTGATCAGTTGAAGATCGGTGAAGATAAGCAGGTAAGTGATCGCCCTGCCCGCACTGAACTGCTCGCCCGCAACCGCGAACGCGAAGGACGCATCCGCGAGTTTACCCAAAAACTGAAAACTCCCGGAGGTCTGAATGACCTTGAAAGTGAACCCGCATACCTGCGCAGAAAGGTATCACTCGACAATGTCCGTCATAGTAGCGAAAGCAACATTTCTAAATTCGCATTAAATGAAAGTACGGACGAAAGCGGAGAAAAGAAGTTCGAATTACGCGATAACAATCCCTTTCTTCACGACAACGTGGACTGATATTTTGATCCCAACACCCTGTAAAAAGAGCCGTCAACCTGATGGCTCTTTTTTTTTTCAGAATAATTTTTATCACAAATACGGGGTGTACTTTACCTCATTCCGCCTGTTTATTCGCTTGTCCCGCGAAAAAGAATATTGGACTCCGGCGTAACACTACTACTGGTATTACTTCCCCATTGATAAATCCGGCCTTCTCCAGATTCTACTCATTGTTTACATTACTCAGCATATACAAGTAAGCGATCCTCATCAGTTCTAAGGGACAATGTTTTGATCTCTCCAAAAAATATTTGCGAGATAACTCAATCATTAAATTGAGCAAATTCCACCCCAACCTCACATAACATTTCTACTTTACATTATAGATTACCTGTGAAAGTGTCTGCCCAACTGCTTTCAATGTCTTTCTGTCAATCACATTTATATTGTCTTTGTGTGTATGATGAAACGATCCGAACTGGAAACCGCCAAAACCCATAGTGAGCGTGGATGGCCGCATATCTATAATATCAATAGTACGGTAGCCGGCAATATTCAAAAAAACATGGTCATCAATGATTTCTCCCGTTTCCTGATCCTGAAAATACTCTCCATATCCAATTTTTTGTGCTTTCTTCCAAACCATATTTACCACATCAGGAGCGCTGTTCATAGATACCCCCTCCTTATTGAAACGGGCATCAGCGGCTCCTACCATATCGAGCAGGATTCCATACATAGGTTGGTATCCGGCCTTGTGCGGGTTTTTTACCCAATACTGTGAGCCGAGACACCATGTATAGATATCACTCTCTTCATCCTTTTCCCACTCCGGTTTACCCATATCTTCCGCATCAAAAAACAGCATATCTATTCCAATTTCTAAAGGATTAGAATGGATCATCCTTGCCAGTTCGATCAGAACTCCAACTCCGCTGCCTCCATCATTAGCTCCATCAATTGGCTTTTTCTGCATATTTTGTGAGGAGTCCTTGTCAGCGTAAGGGCGTGTATCCCAATGTGCCGCGAGAAGGATGCGTTTGGACGCAGAAGGATTGAATTCTGCGATAATATTCCTCAGCGGTATTTCTTTTCTTTCCCAAGTTCTCGCTGTTCCTTTCTGTTCAATAATCTTTGCTCCGTACTGGCGGAGTTTTTCGACCATCCAGTTTCCACAAGATTCATGCGCTCTTGAATTAGGGATTCTCGGACCAAAATCCACCTGAGTTTTCACAAATGAAAAACACGAGTCAGCATTAAATGCGGGAGCAGGAACATCTGATTGTACTGTGTGTGTAGGCGATTTAGGTGGTGCCGGTTGCGGGCCACATCCGCGGAAAACAAAAAGTGCAACAAAAATAATCAACAGCAGAATAGCAATGATGCTAATTCGTCTCGTACTTCCAGTCAGTGCCATCTTTTGAGTCTTTGATTATTATATTCATTTCTGCCAGCTCATTTCTGATTTTATCTGAGGCTGCATAATCTTTGTTTTCCTTCGCCTCTCTTCTCAACTTCAGAATGAATTCCATCAGCGATAAAACAAGTTGTGACTGATCCTCTGTTGCCGTTTCCTTACGAAGACCTATTATATCGAAAACAAAACTGTGAAAAACCTTACTCAATAAATTAATGTCGTTTTCAGTAAGGGGTAATTTTCCCTCTGCACATGAATTGATGACCCTTACACCATCAAAAAGATGCGAAATCAGAATGGGAGTATTGAGGTCATCATCCATTGCGGAATGACATTTTTCAGTGAATTCCTTTACATCAAAACCGCTGGTAGCTGAAGGCTTCAGTTGATCAATCAGTGCAATAGCCGTCATCAGTCTTTTATACCCCTTTGCGGCGGCCTGAATTGCCTCATTGCTGAAATCCAGGGGACTTCGGTAATGAGCCTGCATCATAAAAAAACGCACGACCATTGGGGAATACCCTTTCGTTAGTACCGGATGATCTCCACTGAAAAGTTCATGGGGGAGAAATGAATTTCCCAGTGATTTGGACATCTTCTGTCCGTTAACAGTGAGCATATTCGCATGCAGCCAGTACCGTACAGGGCCATGACCACACGCGGCGGTATTCTGTGCAACTTCCGACTCGTGATGTGGAAATTTCAAATCCATTCCACCTCCATGAATATCAAACACCTCACCGAGATACTTAGTGCTCATTGCAGAGCATTCGAGGTGCCAGCCAGGAAACCCCTCGCCCCAAGGTGAGGGCCAGCGCATAATATGCTCAGCAGATGCATTTTTCCAAAGCGCAAAATCAGCAAAAAATTTCTTCTCATCTTGTCCGTCCAGATCGCGGGTATTTTCGAATAATTCCTCCACATTTCTTCCACTAAGCTCTCCATACTTATGTTTTTCCAGATAAGCACGTACATCAAAATAAACACTGCCGTTGATTTCATAAGCAAACCCCGCATCGAGGATTTTCTTTACCATCTCAATTTGTTCAATGATATGCCCTGTAGCTGTCGGCTCAATGCTGGGAGGAAGATTGTTGAACATCTCCATTACCCAATGGAAGTAAACCGTATATTTTTGAACAACCTCCATCGGTTCAAGCATTTCAAGTTTTGCCTGAGCACCGATTCTGTCAACTCCTTCATCAAATTCAGTCGTTATGTGCCCTACATCGGTTATATTCCTCACATAGCGGACTTTATAGCCGAGGTACTTCAGGTACCTGAACAGCACATCAAATGTCATGAATGTTCTGCTATTGCCTAAATGAACATTGCTGTAAACAGTAGGGCCACAGACATACAATCCCACAAAGGGAGAACTGATTGCTTCAAATTTTTCTTTTTGCCTGGTAAGGCTGTTATAGAGATACAGGTTATGCTGCATGAGTGCAAAGAAAGTACAGGAGGGATAAATATCAGGGAGTTTTCAAAAACAAAAAAGCCGCTTCATCATTGGAAACGACTTCTTTTGTTGTCGGGTCTGCACTTTTGGTCAGTCTTTTTTCTCGTCAGGGGCGGTTCCTATGTATTTGAAATCCTTGTATATCTCTGTCCTGACTAGTAGTCCGCTTTCATTGTAGCGATACCATTTCCCATTGCAGAGTTTCCCATTTTTGAACTCACCTGATTGCGTGATCTGTCCATTGGAATTATACAATATATTAAACCCTGTGGCTCTGAATACTTCCGCCCTATTAGTCATATCTGCTATTGTCTCGCTTTCTTTTCCAATGCGACTGTCATAAGGATCTGATTTCGGCAAAGAATGTTTTCCTCCCGTTTTAATTTTTTTTATTCCTCCAGAACCAACAACGCCTTTTACAAATGTCTTTTCTTCTACCAATGCACCGTTCAGGTCATAGCGCTTTGCAACGCCATTTTCAATACCATTTTCGACGAAGACTTCCATTGAAATTTTCCCATTTTCATGGAAATATTTCTGTAAACCATTTCTCTTCCCGTTTTCGAGAAAAAGAAACCACTGCTGCATATTTCCATTAGTGTAGTACCGCTTGAATTCACCGGTATTTTTGTTGTTGACCCAGATACCCTGCTCTTCCTGCTGCCCGTTTTCGTAAAACAGGCGATAGGCTCCGGATGGGCGGCCATTCTCGTAGGTCATTTCACTTCTTAGCTTTCCGCTTGGCCAATATTTTTTCCAAAGACCTTCTTTAATGTCATCCCTGAAATTCCCCTCTTCTACTTTTGCTTTTGGGCTGTAGTTGCGATCGCCGGAAGTCTCCCCATAAATAATCCAATATCCCTGACGGCGTCCGCTGGGATCAGTCTGATTCAATTCTGCCGCCTGAGCAATAACGGAGCCTAAGAGGCTGACTGCAAAAAGTAATAAAAGAGGTGGAAAATATATCGGTCTGAGACTCATATCGTAAATCCGGTTGGTTGATAATGACACTACCGTTTACGAATAGAACCTCAGGGTGTTTCACAATGTGCTAATTTTTTTTTTCTAATTTCAGCGAGCATAGTGGATACCAGACTATCGAGGTGATATGAAGGAAGCCATCCCCAGTCACGTCTGGCATAGCTATCATCAATACTGCTTGGCCAAGAGTCTGCCAGCGACTGCCTGAAGTCGGGGGAATAATCCATTCTAAATCCCACGATATGCTTACTGATTTCTGCGGCAAGCTGAGCAGGAGTGAAACTCATGCCGGCAATATTATAACTGCTCCGTATCGCGATCTTTTCCGCGGGGGCCCCCATGATAGTGATGGTAGCCCGTATCGCATCTTCCATCATCATCATCGGAAGCATGGTATTAGCGGACAGAAAACTGGAGTACCGAGCATTCTCAATAGCGTGGTAAAAAATATCTACTGCGTAATCGGTAGTGCCACCTCCCGGCTCTGAGCGGAAACCAATCAGTCCCGGGTAGCGGAGACTCCGCACATCCACTCCGAATTTCTGATAATAATATTCACACCACCGCTCTCCTGCAAGTTTGGAAATTCCATATACGGAAGTAGGCTCCATGATGGTGAACTGAGGTGTACTGTCTTTAGGTGTAGTCGGCCCAAAAACGGCAATCGAACTAGGCCAGAATACTTTTTCAAGTTTCTTTTCTTTCGCTATCTCGAGGATATTAAAAAGACCGTTCATGTTCAGGTTCCAAGCCTTGTCCGGAAATTTTTCAGAAGTGGCAGATAGCAATGCTGCGAGTTGATAAACTTCCGTAATACCGTACTGATCAATGACCGACTCTATTCTTTTCCTGTCAAGGGTGTCAACGATTTCAAAGGGGCCATTTTTCAACTCTTCTGCTACCGGATCCCTGAGATCAGAAGCAATCACATTGGATTCTCCGCGCAGTTTACGCAGAGCGATAACGAGCTCGATACCAATCTGACCAGAGGCACCGATAATAAGAGATTTTCCTTGCATTATTTTAACTGCGGAATTCGATTCCCGCACTGCTACAAAGATAAAAAGAAGGTTCCGAAAAAATCTATTAGTACCATTTCTAAAGAAAGTTTATCGGGATGGATTCTTTCCTTACACAAAGCCACCGTCTGTATCGCCATGATTTCAATGTTCTTAATCAAAAAAAATACATTATTAAAACACGTATTGCACGTGAATCCTTCGCTTTGGAGCAATTACATAAACAAAATGAAAGCACAAAGACAATATAAATGCTCAGTATCTATTATGTTTGTCGTTATGGGTTTCAAACCGGTAAAAGAGAATATCTGCCTGTGCTATTTAGTTTACTGAAATTGGGAGACCGATACGGGGAGTTGTCAATAGATGAATTCCACTCGTTGTTTTCGGAGTACTATAAACCGATCAGGAATTTCATTTATTTTCGATGTGGTGATACCAATCTTGCAGAAGATATTGCTCAGGATGTATTTGTAAAACTTTGGGAAACTCGTTTGCGCATTGATAGAAGAACCGTAAAAGCTTACCTTTATACGATAGCACAAAACCTCACCATCAATCAAATCAAGCGTCGTAAGCTGCATTTTGAGTTTATAAAAAAATCGGGAAATGACCGCGATTTTGATACTCCCGAAAAATTGGCCGAAATTGCTCAATACGAGCAACGGCTCATGGCCGTACTTGAACAATTGCCTGCCGGAGGGCGTGAAGTTTTCCTTATGAACCGCCTCGAAGACCTTACCTATAACGAGATTGCTGCGCGGCTAGAACTTTCGGTGAAGGCTGTAGAGAAAAGAATGAGCAAGGTTTTAAAAATACTTCGTGATAAACTGGGTGTCGAAATATGAATGGAACTGCCTGTGCAAAGTGTTGCCAGCATTGGGGTTTTTAGTCTCTTTCCTCACTTCGCCTGCGCAAAATAACGAGTTGCGTATTACAGAGAAATACAACAATGTTCCATTATCCCTGATACTAAAAGACCTGCATAAAAAGTATGATGTAAATATTTCTTACGACAGTAATAACCTCCCACAGGACAGTTGCAGTGCCGTATTCGAGTCTGCTACTTTGGAGACCGTTCTGGCACATATCCTTACCCCATCAAAACTAACTTGGCGATTTATCGGGAACACAGTCGTTATTTTTCCCCAAGATATCCCCACACAAAAATCTGACTCAATAAAGGCTATGAAATTTTCATGGCGCGGATGTGTACGCGATGCTGAGACTGGCGAACCTCTTCCTTATGCTCTGATAAGGATCGGAGGGACATTGCGAAACACCACCACTGACAATCTGGGGCAATTTGAACTCTCTTCCATAACTTCAGACACCTGTGTAGCATTCATAAACTATATCGGATATGAAGAAAAAAAAGTTGCTGTGAGATATACTGGAGCAGGAATCAAAAGGCAGTGCATTGATCTTGTTCCACTAAATACACTTTTACCTGTCGCAGAAGTGGTTGAAAGAGGAGGCTCGACACTACAAACCGATGAAAGCCCCGGACTTTCTACTATAATTCCGTCTGACATCAGCACCACTGCTTCAAACGGGGAGCAAGACCTAATGAAAACCGCACAATTTTTACCTGGAGTTTCGGCTACCAATGAAAACAGTGGAGGTCTTATTATAAGAGGAAGTGATATTGACCAGACACTGATTCTATTCGATGATTTTACAATCTATCATCTCGATCACTTCTACGGCGTTTTCAGCGCCATCAATACGAAGGCGGTCAGGAACATGAGGATACACAAGAGCGGTATGGAGGCTAGATACGGTGGCCGAATAGCGGGAATTGCTGAGATAACCGGTAAAGAAGGAAACCATTATCACCGCTCTGCACAAGTAGATATTGGCCCTCTCAGCAGCAATATTTTTATCGAATCTCCTGTTGGCTATAGCGAAAAAGCCTCTGTTATGATTGCTGCCCGCCGTTCCTATACGGATATCTTTCCAAGTTTTACCTACAAGAAACAGTTTAACACCGTCTATGCTGCAAGTATCCTTACTGACCCGGATGAAGACAACGATGAATTTAGTAAGTCCGAGATACCGGAATTTTATTATGGGGATCTTACTGGTAAAATTACAGTAAGACCTTCCGCCAAAGATGTTGTACAACTCAGCGGATATGCCGGAATAGACAATCTTTCGCTCTCCTATACCAGCTTCCTGAATAACCGCAGAATCGAATCTTCCTATAATGACTACAACAAATGGGGAAATAGGGGGGCGGGAACCAGATGGACACATGAATATTCTCCTCTCTGGAAATCCCTGCTGACTGTGGGTTGGAGTCAATACGAGAGCAATCTGTTTGCTCAGGATACCGTTACAGACCATTTACTTCAGGTTTCAGAAACATTATTCCGGAATAATTCTCAAAAGCTCAGCGATTTCACCAGCAGGGCAGAGCTTTCTTTCTCAGGCGAAAGCAGCCCATTTGTTTTCGGAATGCAATCAACTGTTATTTCTATTCACAAAAGAGAACAGTCGCCTAATAATATAGCCTTTGAAAAAAAATTTGGTAGTATTTATTCCGGTTATGCACAAAAAACGATTTCTATTAGAAAACTTGTATTAACACCAGGTGTCCGGATGAATTATTTCACGGTAACTAAAAAATCTTATCCAGAACTAAGACTCAACGGGATACTAAAGTTGAGTAACACAATTGCAATAAAGTCTTCCGCCGGAAGGGTTCACCAGTTTATTCACAGGGTAAAGCAGCAAAGTCTCTACCTCAACAACCCTGATCAGTGGGAACTGAGCGCCGAAAATACGATTCCAGTGCTTCAGTCAGATCAATTGTCATTGGGTATGCGGTGGAATAAAAATCAATGGACCCTTGATGCAGAAGCATACCTGAAATTCAACCGCGGAAGTTTCGAATACCTCGGCCCATATACCGGTAAATCAGACATTGCCATCGCTCCGGATAATATCCTCAAGGGGCGGGGAAAAGCGCAGGGTATAGACCTGTTTCTACAGAAGGAATGGGCCTTACAAACTTGCTGGCTGAGCTATTCTTTAATGAAGGCATACAATGATTTTGACTCCGGTGAAGAGTTGCGCATTGCGGAGTTGTTTGACCAGCGCCACGAGATTAAAACAGGCTACCAGAAAAAATTTAAACACTGGAATGTGGGAGTTACCTGGTACTACGGAACAGGTCGCCCCTATACTCCCTACCTCGGATCTTACGATATCCATTTGATTTCCGGATACACTGTCTCCGTTCCGGTTTTTGGAAACCTAAACAGTGGCCGCCTTCCTTCTTATCACCGGTTGGATATATCCGGAGGATACCGATTCAGATGGTTGGGTGCTGACATAAGAATAAACTTTTCTATCTTTAATACCTATAATCATACAAACGTGCGCGATATACAATATCTCGCCTTTACAGATTCCGATAACGATATTGCTATTGTGCAGAGAAACATCCTTATGCAGGGATTTTTACCATCCTTTAATCTTTCTATCAAGCTATGAAATTTCATCTTGCTCATTGCTCTGCATTACTCCTCTTGTTACTATCCGCCTGTATTAAGGACGATCCGGAGAGCCTGCGCAAGGATACACTCATATTGACCGGTATAATGGAAGCCGGGAAGCCTGCCGGAGCAATAGAGATATTTACACTGAATAATGACGGAGTTGGAATTTTACCTGTCAGCAACGCTGATGTCTCCATTATGGGCAATGGAGAAACAAGCATTCTGGAATGGAATGGTCATAATTATGAAAATTCATCATCAGACATGATCATTTTGGAAGAAACAAACTATTCTGTGGAAGTTCGATCGGGAGATCATTTCCTCAGCGGAAATACACGGATACCACCGGCTATTCAACTCATCAGCGCCACAGACACTATCATCACCGTAGATTCTGAATCAGATGGCACTACTGTATTTACAGCTTCTTGGAACCAAACAGATGGCTTCGAATATTTTTTTGAATTGATCTGTGATGAGGCCGTGCCTGAAGTAATTCCCTTTCCGGTAACATCAGGAAATTTTCAGAAACGGTTCAAAGGGCCTACCGCTAATAGCGGTCTTTTCCTGTTGGATACAGATTTTTCATATTATGGGCAGCATCGTCTGCTCATTCACCGTGTACCCGTCTTTTATAGCAACTTTTACTTTTTTAACCCCGCAGGGACAAGAGGATACCTCCAAGCCGGCTACGATAATATCAATGGTGGCCGGGGTTGTTTTGCCGGAATGACCACCCGTGTAATACACCTCGAAATAAACCCATAAGAACTTTTTTGCAATAACGGGTAGGGTACTTATTGATTGATATGTAAAGCAAATGAATCATTCAAAAAATCAGTTGACATCAAAAGACAAATACAGAAAAATACTTGCATCATGGGAGGTTCCATTTTCAAAAACCAGCGAGGAGTCCTGGAATGAAGTGTCTTCGCGCCTGGCTAACCTTCCGGCCACAACCAAGATATATAGAATACAAAAATTAGTTTGGGGGTCGGCTGCTGCTGCTGCTGTAATAGCAGGATTTATTTTTTTTCTCTACCATACCAAGAATGAAACTGTCGGTATTACTGCCTTAAACGGAGAAATAAAAGAAACAATCCTGCCGGATGGTTCAAAGAGTGTGCTGAATGCATCCACAACCATTGTTTATGACACCGACTGGTCTGAAGAAAGAAGCGTGTCCCTCGAAGGAGAAGCTTTTTTCGAAGTGAAAAAGGGATCCACTTTTACAGTGAAAACAAAATTTGGCTCATTAGAAGTTTTATGAACTTCTTTTAATGTTTTTGCAAGACCAGAAAAGTTTGAAGTTCAATGCATAACAGGGAAAGTTCGGGTAAAGTCCGGTACGAGGGAACTGGTTATTGAACCGGGTGAATCAGCAAAACTATTGACAGGTAACCTTTTTGAGAGTACCTTTGACACCGATAAAGCCAATTGGCAGACCGGATCATTAGTTTACGACAACGAACCACTTGTCAATGTTTTTAAGGAACTGGAACGCCGGTTCAACATTGTTGTTCAAACTGTAAATATTTCTGACAGAAAGTTTACAGGAAACATCAATGGCAGAGATCTTCACGAAGCACTGGAGGTTTTATGTTTAGCGATGGAGATGAATTATGAAGTACACCAGGATAAAACAGTGATTATCAGCAACAAAAGATAGAAGCAGTTGTTAATGTCTGTTAACTATCGAAGGGGATGCAACATTTTAGGCATTTTTTTTGTTCTAAGAATCAGTGCCCAAAGGGGATAAAAGAAATTAAGCGGCAAGTGCGAAACTTGCACATAAAGAGTAAGTTACAATCAGTGAAGTGTCCGTTCTTGGGCACATCAGATAGTATAGTTAGTTTTAGTTAAGGTTTAGAGCAGCCCCGGAAAACGTTCCGGGGTTGTTTTTTTATACCTGTTTTCAAATTTCCTTCCTACTCTAATCGTCATTTGGTGCCATTCGCTTCTTAGTTTCGCGCCGGATGAATCTGGAGAACATTTTAATTCGGGATTATGACTATTTCCTCCCAGATGAACTGATTGCCCGTTTCCCTACTCAGAAAAGGGACGAGTCGCGTCTTATGGTATATACCCCTGAAGTCTTGACCGAGGGGGTTTTTAGTGATATCAGCGACCACCTAGAAAAGGGCGATTTACTGCTGATGAACGATACCCGCGTGATACCCGCACGCATCTCTTTCCAAAAGAAAACAGGAGGGCAGATAGAGGTATTTTGTCTGGACCCGGTAGCCCAAAATCATCAGGAGGCCATGTCTTCAACAAAATCAATTGCATGGAAATGCTTGGTTGGCGGGGCAAAAAAATGGAAGTCCGGGTATCTGAAAAACCAAAAGATCGCTTCCTCTGGAGAAATAATAGAACTGGTGGCAGAAAAAGTGGCAGTAATTGAAGGAATTTTTGAAGTTGAATTTTCCTGGACTCCCGAAACGATGTGTTTTTCCGAGATCATATCTATATTCGGTGAATTGCCTCTGCCTCCGTACTTAGGGCGATTGGCAGAGCCGTCTGACTATGATCGCTACCAGACTATTTTTGCAGACAGGGAAGGCTCTGTTGCTGCTCCCACGGCAGGTCTGCATTTTACGCCGGCGCTGACTGATAAGCTCCGAGCCAAAGAGATCGCTATCATGTCTATTACATTGCATGTGGGAGCCGGCACCTTCAAGCCTGTTTCATCACACTTCATTTCCGAACATGAGATGCACTCGGAAACCTTTCTTGTAAGACGCGAAATTATTGAAAGATTGTCGGGGCTGGAAGGATCGCGAATCATTCCTGTTGGTACTACTTCTATGCGAACCATCGAAAGCCTCTACTGGCTGGGAGAGAAAATATCTCTCAGACTATTAAAACCAGGAGAAATACCCAAAATAGGACAATGGGATGCAACGCGTCTTCCGGGAGTACTATCCGCCCGGGAGAGTCTTGAAATTCTACTCCGGTATATGGATGAGAACAGACTAGATTTTCTCTCCGGCACTACATCGCTGATGATCGTTCCGGGATACAAATTCAGAATAGCGAGCGGACTGGTCACAAATTTTCACCTTCCTAAAAGTACGCTGATCCTTTTAGTAGCTGCAATGATTGGAGATGAATGGCAAAAGCTCTACAAAAGGGCGATAGAGTCGCGGTATCGTTTTTTAAGCTATGGCGACAGTATGCTATTGCTTCCCTGAAATGCAATAAAAAAGCCGCCTTCTTTCAGAAGCGGCATTGTATTATTTATTGAAAATCAGTTTTGCTCAAAACGATTATCAACAATATTGGCTTCTTCTTTCATTGAATTGAAGATGCCCATTCCGGCACGCGATTGTAGAGAATTTGCAAGGTTTTCTCGATCTGATGCATAGTTATCCGCCGAGCTACCTTCAATGATGTCTGCGGTTCTCTGCACAACATAAATACCACCCTTTCCCTTTATCGGAGAAGAGATAAAATCCTTTTTTAGGCCAAAGCAGACACCGATCAGTTCATTTTCCGGCTGGCTGACACCACTGCCGGGAATATTGGTGCTTTTCAGCGTTATGTTTTCTCCTCTTTTCACAGTTGAACTCGCAGCGGTTGCAATGTCCTGAAGAGTAGCTCCTGACTTCATCATCTCTGCATACTTTTCTGCTTTTTTATCTTTAATAACCTCGTCTTTTACCCTGTCATAAACATTCTCCAGAGTAGGGACACCTTTTTCCTTGATTTCAGTAAGCAGTGCAACAATCCACTGGCTTTCCACCTGAAGTGGTGGTGACACTTCCCCTACTTCAACTTTACTACTGTATGCCCACTGCACTACTTTATCAGCATTAGATAATCCTGAAATATTGGTTGCGTTGGGGCGGATATTCTTGGCTGGATTAATGGGCACTCCGCCATTGAGTGTATCTGCGGCATTGCGGAACGAGGCAGAATCGCCATAATTGATGGTAAATTCACTCACCTGATTATATGCCGCAGTCCGTGTGGCGGGGCTTGCTTCTATCGGCTTGTCAATAGTTGAAAGATAAGTAACCAGACGCGGAGCATTTTTCTTAGTAACTTCTACGAGGTGGACTCCAAAACTAGTTTCTACGATCTGCACTTCACCGACTTTTCCGTTGAAGCATGCATTTTCAAATTCTTTGACCATGTTTCCCCGTGCGAACATCCCAAGGTCTCCGCCTTTGTCTTTTGTTCCATCTGTACCATAGATAGCTGCCATTGCCGCGAAGTTATTTTCCTTCAGGATTACTTTCTTCAATGAGTCCGCTTTTACTTTTGCAATATCTCCTTTTTCTTTCAAAAGAATATGCCGCGCCTGAACGGAATCTACTTCCTCAACTCGTTTTGTAATTTTTGAAATCTTCAGCGATGATCCTTCGGAATAAGGTCCAACTAAATCGCCAACAGTATCAGTAAGCACCTGCATATTGAACGGTTCTGCAAGGCTTCCAAATGTGTATGCTCGATATGCGAGACCGGGAGTCGTTGCATTTGTTGTAGCGAAGGCTGAGTCATTTGGTGCTGATTTAAGTTGATCGGACAAGGAAAGAAGCGAATTACGCACGTCAGCGGAATCGCCGGAAGTAGGAACTACCGGAAATTTAATGTATTCTACCGATCTGCTTGTTTCCTGTTTGTAGTCGCGATCTTTTTTATGCTTGTTATAATAAGCCCTGATATCACTTTCAGTCCACGTGATAGCACTGTCCGGTATTTCGGCGTAAGTTTTTACAACATAGTCAACTGTTACGCGATCGTTGATACTTATAGAAGCCCATTTTACATCGATATTGTTCGAGTAGATACCATTCTTGACCATGAGGTCAAATAATTCACGCTGACGCTTCGTAATGAACAGGTTCGTCCAGCC